>NZ_JBFRTR010000047.1:0-22381 GCF_041474215.1 Vibrio sp. 10N.222.52.C12 | reverse complement strand
TGATTTAGGCAACAACGCCATTCACTACCTTAAAACTATGGTGGACTTGGGCGTTACCCTTTGGGCAAGGCTTTTTGCTTGTATCTTTCACCTATGGCCTAAGAGTGGCATCACCCTGATGAGTCACTGCGTGCCGCCTCAGAATGTGCCTCTCTACAGTCCCTATCTAAAAGGATATCGCTGCAATCCTGAACGCCAGCGCCTCGTCATTCTTCCTCGTTGCCGTTCGTCGTACCTTCTCACTCCTTTCACTGACATCCATTAAGTTCGAGTAAGGGCTTGTTGCCTTATGTGCCGGTTTTCCTTTCGACTCGCATCATTTGATGGGGCTCGCAGACTGTTGACCCTCCTAAATCAGAACCTTCTCTGCAAGGGTGAATGAACGCTTCGCGCCCCTGCAGAGAAGAACCCTGTTTGAGGTAGGGGCAGCCAAGCGGCTCCATAAAGTGATACTCAAACAGAAAGGAAACTCCTCATGGCACAACGACACTCAAGCCCAACTCTCTCTAAACCGATGTTCAGCGACCAGCGTTTCGCCGCTGGGCACGAAAGCTCACCAAAAAATGATATCTCCTGTTGGGTCGTTGAACGTGCAGTTCGTTCGACTGTTTCAGCGACGGTTTCAAAAGGACTTATCTGGGTGAATTCAACGGACTTTAATTCGAGCGTTCGAGCGGTCAAAGTGCATGAGATTTTACTTAAGGAGTTTGGTTATACCGACTCTTTGATCTTGGAGGAAAGCCAGAAAGGAAAAGGGGTGAGCATTAGCGTATGTGACCGAGTGGCGACGGTAAAACAGATGCGAGAAGATTACGCCTACGCGAAAAAAGAAGAGAGAAACGTTGAAACGACCGCTAAGCATCAAGCGAGAGCGAAAGACCTTCTGACTAGCTTGTATGGCCAATAACACGGACTGAGCGCAGCCCATCACGACTTTAAATATTAAAAGGGATCTATTATGTCTGTACTTGCTAACTACTCTAATCACAGCCTTTTCTCTGTCGAAGAAAAAAATATCTTGAACCATGCCGCGAGCATTTTAAAATCTAAGTTGTTTGTGTCAGAGCAGACGCCACTCAATTCCCCTGAATTGGTGAAATCATTTTGTCAGACTTCACTCGCTTCCAATGAAAGCGAAGTGTTTGGGGTGATATTTCTTGATAGTCAGCATCGGGTTTTACGCACAAAAGAGATGTTTAACGGCACCATTGACGCCGCATCCGTTTACCCTCGTGAAGTGGTCAAAGAGTCACTGGCCACAAACGCAAGTGCAGTCATTTTTTATCATAACCATCCCAGCGGTGATGCCACACCCAGCCAAGCCGATCGACGTATTACTCGACGACTGACTGACGCGTTAGCCTTGGTTGATATTCGAGTACTCGATCACTTCGTGGTGTCTTTTGAAGATGTGGTGTCGTTTGCGGAGCGTGGTTGGATATAACCATTAGTTAGTGAAAAATGTCTCTCATTCACGCCTATTCTGGCGTGAATGACTTCGGTAACGTAATGCAGTAAACTAAAGACAATTAAATAAGGTTTCTATTATGTCTGAATCAAGCAAAGTCACATTAAGCGTTGAAGAGCTGATCAACCTAACCGCTCATGCTGCCACTCAAGAGCAGTTAAATGATACGCGTAAAGAACTCGATCAGAAGATCGAAGCGGTTAGGAATGAGGTCCTGGGGGTTCGTAATGAAGTGAGTTCCCTTAAAAACCTCATTATTGCAACAGCCTTCGCGATGATTGCGACGGTAGCCGGTGCCGCGTTTTGGGTGGGTAGTCATATCAACGTTTAATGTTCAAATATGTTTTCTGAAATGCCTCTTATCCTAGAGGCATTTTTTTTGTTCTCGTTATGTCCTCGATCGCTTCAACGCTCGCGCTAAAAGAATTTAAGCCAAAGGCTCGACCGCAAGCGGTCGTCAAACCGGCTCTCAGTACCACAGTGCGCCCATTTACTCGATGTTTGATTATATTGCTTTGTCATGGTGTCACTTTGTGGGTTTGTGGCTGATAGGCGCCTTTTTTATTATAACGGTTTAAGGCTGATTTGAAGCGTAGCGTCATGATAAAGGCTTGAGTTGTGCGTTACCCTTCGGGCAAGGCTCTCCGCTTGTATCTTTCATCTATGGCCTAAGCGTGGCATCACCCGGGTGAGTCACTGCGTGCCGCCCCAGAATGTGCCTCTCTACAGCCCCTATCTAAAAGGATATCGCTGCAATCCTGAACGCCTGCGCTACTGCGTAGCTGCGCCTCGTCGTGCCTCCTCGTTACCTTTCACTGATTTCAATTAAGTTCGAGTAAAGGCTTGCTGTCTTATGTGCCGATTTCCCTTTCGACTCGCATCATTTGATGGTGCTCGCAGGCTGTTAACCATCCTCAATCAGAACCTTCTCTGCAAGGGTAAATGAACGCTTCGCGCCCCTGCAGAGAAGAACCATGTTTGAGGTGTGGACAGCCAAGCGGCTCCATAAAAGTGATACTCAAACAGAAAGGAAACTCCTCATGGCACAACAACATACAACCCCAACTCTCTCTAAATCGAATTTCAGCGACCAGCGTTTCGCCGCTGGGCACGAAAGCTCACCAAAAAATGATATCTCTTTACTGCGTATTCCTCAGCGTCCAGAGGGAGAAGAGCACGGCTTTTCTCTTACGCCGTGTAGCGATATTACCTTAGCTGAACTCAAAATCGCGGGATTTACTCTGCGTGATTCTAAGTTCTACCCATCCACTCTGGCTGAGGTTGAGAAGAGTATCTTACATCACTTTAAAATAGGGGACTTAACTGACAATTTTATTGTGAAGGATGTATCAACCCCTTCGAGAGCCCTCTTTTCGTTTCACCGTTGCCCGTTTTAATTACTGGGATATTTTTGTATTAACGTCAGGAGTAAGTCATGAAATATCTCTCCCACTATGTTCAAGACAAACAAACGCTAGCATTTAATGAAGCAGGGGCATTTTTTGCCTTTTCCACTAAACAGTTCGATGAAGCAAAAAAAGAGGGCGTGAAATATGCGTCGTTAGGTATGGGTTTAATTTGCCCTGTTGATAATGCAAAGCAATTAATGACCCGTTTAGATTCTATTGCTCAAGAAGGGATCGCAGAAGACATCGAAGAGAATGGTAAAAAAGCGATCATTCGCCGTGAGCTATTCAATCACGAGTGTTTTTATACCAATGACATTTGTGATTGTGTCGAAAGTCTCGAAGGGTATGGTATTTCTTACGATGAAGTGTATGAGGTATTTAATCACATTCGTAAAACGGAAGACGTTTCTTAAACGCTAAAAGTAAAGCGCCTTGATATTTGCTGTATCAAATATCAAGGCAAATTCAATTTAAATACAGGGGTAAATAAAATGAACATTAAAAATCTTACATCAGGTAACGAAGAAATAAAAGAAAAAAATTATGTTTGTACGGCTGTGCCGTTTGATCTTGGCCAAGTCGTTTGTACACAAGGCATTGCTGAACTGCTAAATAACAATATTGGTGTGAATTTACCGATTTACTTACATCGTCACCAAAATGGTGATTGGGGAAATGTCTGTGTTGAAGATAAACTTACCAATGATGAAGCCACCAAGATAGGCGAGCGGGTTTTATCCAGTTACACCATTTGTAATGAACAAGTCTGGATAATTACCAAGCGTGATCGTAGTTGCACTACGATTTTGCTCCCGAATGAATATTGATGACGTCAATTCACGCGATATAATGGAGTTCCTTTGGACTCCATTTTTTAGTTTATGAAAAAATCAATCTTATTATTGTCGGTATTTCCAAGTGTTGGGTATTCGTTTTGTTTTGATGAAGCAGGACAACATTATAATGTTGCTCCAGCTTTGCTGCGAGCGATAGCACAAGTTGAAAGCAGTCTTGATCCTAATGCTTATAACGAAAACAAAAATAAAAAAGGTCAAGTAACCAGTCGTGACTTTGGACTCATGCAAATTAACTCTATTTGGTTTCCTCGATTGGCTGAATTTAATGTCAATAAAGCCAATATTTACGAACCTTGTTTTAATGTTTCATTAGGTGCGTGGGTATTAAGTTCTAACTTTGCGAGTCATGGTTATTATTGGAACAGTGTCGGCGCTTATAATGCGGGTTTTTCCAAACGCACCGAGAACACCAGAAAAATATACATCCAAAAAGTCCAATCGGTTTATTTTAAGATGAACGTTCAATAAAAGGATTTGCACCATAATGGTGCGAGGTCTTTAGCTTTTCCTCTCGCTTTCTTCCTTCAATTTCCAGATCCCCCGCATCCCTCGTTCGTCAGATTCATTCGCCACCTGGTCGGCTTTTGTCTTTCGCTGTCAGTTTTTCCCGTCGCTTTGATTAAGGAACTCAGATCATTCGTTCTGAGTTGTTGGTTAGTTGAGTTGGTGACCACACACCACGCTAAATCGTAAACGATTTAAATGATTGTCTGTGATGAATTTAAAACCTATAAAGACAATGACTTATGCTTAATAGTGGAGGCGAAATAGAGCGTGAAAAAATTTTCAAAATCTCAACTAATTAGCCGCTGAAATCCCAGTGTGAAAATATGTAATTACATTGAATTATCATTGGCGCCTTTCTGTGTAAGGGATTGTGGTGATTTCAATCTAAATTCAATGGGATTTAATTAAATTGTTATTTATCCCTTTATCGGTAAGGTTGTAGCGGTTTTTTCAAAACTAAGTACAATGGGTTTACATTGAGAATTTATTGGATTTCATTGAGGCTTAAAGGTGGGCTTCATTGACATTCATTGAGGAGAAAAAGCTAAATTATGTCACGTTCTTACCCTTTACAAAGCTCCCTTCGAGGGAAGCTAGAGCAAGATTTTAAGAAGTTCAGAGACAGAGAAAAGTTAAGTGATGCCGAGGCAACTCGTCAGCTTTTTACCTTGGCGTTGCGTATCAAACTGAATGACAGTGACGATGAAAGGCCGTCGAACCGTGAGTTGATGGAAGAAACGTATCGTAGAGTTAGGCAGGTACAAGGCGTGCTAAATTTAAATTTGGCGCATAGCTTTGATGGGGAGGGGTATTATAAGAATAAAGCGGATTCGATTGAGCAAAGAAAATCCAACACCGCTTTGGTTGATAAAAGCGTCGATGAATATCTTGAAGGCGAAAAAAAAGGGTAGCCATTGGCTACCCTTTTATTATCGCTCTAACTCTCTGTCGATTTCTCTGTCTTCCCACTGACTCTCTTTCTCTGAGTGATTAAATTCCATCTCTTGTTGAGGTGAATATTCTTTTGGCTCAAAGTGGTCGAGTGATTGGCTGTCGGTTTCTTTTTTCTCATTATAGTTGAGGGTGTCTAATTCGCTCTCTTGATGAGAAGTGTGCGTCTCATTTAATTCAATGTTATGTGCGCTGTTATCTCGCTCTAATTTGTTAATGCACGATTTAATGTCCTCTTTAAGATTATCGTCTGACATGAATTGAATGTCTCGTCCATTAAAGTTCTCGACGATTTTCTCAATGTTGTTCGGGTTTAAATCGTGGTTGCCGTGATTTAATACAATAATGATGTTCTGTCTCAGTTCATCGATGGAGATGTTTTGAATGTCGTTCTTGTGATTGACGTTGATAATGTCAATCTGCCCTTGGGTTTGGTCTCGAATTAAAAACGAGTGTTCAATTGAGGTACTGATGATGGTGGTGTTTAAATTCTCTCCTTGATGGAATTGGGTTAATTGTTTGGACTTTGTGCCTAGGGTTCTTGGATTAATGTCTAGGGAGGTGTCTTTATTGCCTTGAGTGTCTAAATAGGTCACTTCAATGGCTTTAGTTTCACCTTCTTTATTGTGGATGTTGGTTAACATCGCAGGATGAAGAGATCTATCTTCGGATGAATAGACCGCTGGGTGGAACTTAACCTGGTTATTTTCAATGTTATTGACACCGAGCTTGTTTAAGTAGGTTTGGGCCAGTGTGTTATCCATCGGTAAGCTTTGATTGATATAATCTTTAGCCCGTTCTTCAAACTGCGCAATATGCCTAGGTGTGGTGCTCAGTAATTTGTCGTGTTGACTGTTTTCCTCCAATTGATATCTGTCCGGTTCGTTTAGCATCTTGTGCGCTTCATTCATCGCGGCTTTATAGTTCATTTCCTTATGACTCATTATAAGGTTAATCAATGCGCCTTTTTCGCCTGTGGTGTAGTCTTTAAAATACCCACGATATTCTCCAGTTAGGGTCACTTTAATCGCCGATTTTCCAAGGCCAAAGGTTAAATAATCCCGGTCTGATTTGGATTGATTCGGCTGGCCTAATAACTGAATGGCGAGGCTTTCGGTGTATTTTGGTAGCTGCGTATTGATGTGCTCCCTAAATGTGTTGTAGTCAAAGTCACCGCTTTTATTTTGGAACCGAACGTCTTCGTGAGGGAGGGCATTTCGGTTAAAGTAGGTGGTGTCTTTGGGGGGCGTTTGGTTGAGGGTTTCTATTGCACTGGCTTTATGGCTTTCTTTAGAGAGCCAGCTTTTGACCAGTTGTTTGGTGTTGTCGGTATAGAGGCGAATGTGCTGACTGGCACGGGTGACATCGATACCGGCGCGTCTTAAGTTGGTCAGTGCGCCTTTGCTTTGTATCGCGCTAATGACGTGTTGATAGGTGGACCCTTGCGCCATGTCTGCGGTTCGACTGTAAGCGTAGTCCCAATGCCCGTCTTTAAGCTCGTTGGGGTTAATGGTGAGCGCTTGTCCTGTTTTGGATTGCGCTTTGATGCCTTCCTCATTGGCTTGCGTGATGCGGTATTCGACGTTGGCTTTGATGTCACGACTTTTATCGGTAAAGCGCGTGATGATTTTATCGCCCGTCGAAAGTGGCTTTTCTGACGCAGAGAACAGGGTGGTGAAGCGGTGGTCGCGGTTGCGCGGTAAGAATGGCCTAGTCTTACCTGTCGCTGCGTCTTGAAGTGTCACCACGCCATGCTCTGAGTCAACGTGAGTGATTGTCGCGTACTCACCGGGTCTGGTGCTCAATATCAAGCCTTTTTGATACGGCATCATGGTAGTGAGCTCTTCACCCGTGGCGCCGATTGAGCGTAGCCGGGTTGCGACGACGTTCTCTTTGCCTAACTCACTCTGTTTCATCAAACCGACACGGATGTATTCGGTGATGGTGTCTCGCTCCTGGTTGGTGTACGCGATAATCAGTGTGTTGTCTCGCGTTTCGGGGGTGCGCTCTAAATAGTCTTTGGCGACCATGTAGGGCAGCTTCTCTGTGGCGGTGAGCTGCGCTCTGCGTCGGTCTTTGTCGTTTTCATCCAACGTGGAAATGACATGTTGACTGTTGCTTTGAGTATCAGGGGCTTGCTGCTGGAGTTTATCTAGGGCGCTGAGTGGCTGTTTATCAATGGTGTTTTGCTGTGCATTGTGCAGGGTGTCATTTTGTGGACGTACCATATCGGTCATGTAAGCGGTATCGATGCGGCCTTGGCTTATGGCCAGCTCAAAGGGTTTACCGGCACTGAGTGATAAAAGCTGCTCTTTATCGCCCAATTTGGCTGTTTTGGACTGACTGTCATTGACCAGCTTTGTGAACTCATCGGCTTGCTTATTGCTGACCATGGAGCTTTCATCGAGAAAGAACAAGGTGTGTTGATAGTCACTGGCTTCTCGATTGCCTTGTCGGATGTCAGAGAGCAAACTGTCTAGCGTTTGCGCTTTCACGCCTTTGCTTTCGAGCTCTGCTACCGCTGCGTGCGTGGGCGCAAGACCGATGACGCTTTGCTCTGGTTGCTGGCTGGCTTCTTTCACTAACTGGATAAATTCAATGTTGGATTCAAGCAGGGTGGACTTACCTGTGCCGGCTAACCCTTGGATGGCCACAAAGCTGTCTTTGGTGGTTGAGATAAGGGTGATGGCGTCCTTTTGCCCTTGGGTTAGGCGAGGCTTGGTATCGAGAAAGTCTTGCACCTGCTTAGGCGTTGCAAAAGGTTGATGTTGGCCTTTACCATCATCGATGTTTTGCAGGATGCGCTTTTCAGTTTCTAGCGCGGCTTGCGTCGTCCAGCGTGTGCCGTCACTGTACTCTGCAGAGAGGGTGTCGCTGCGTTTAGTCAGCTCTGTTTCAACCTGCTCTTTGGTAATAGAGCCTCCTGCTTCTTCAAAGGCGTAACGCACCGCTTCCACCACTAAGGCTTTTTGGCTAAACGCCGCTTCTCGCTCTGAGAGGTGGTTCAGGGCAAAGCTGACCGCTTTTTCGATGAGTGGGGCGTTTTGCGCTTGCGCGAGTGCTGACAGCGCTTGACTGACATCCTGCTTTAGCCAATCTTGGGTGGCATCGTTTAGGTAGCGGTCGTTGACGTTTTGCGTCTGTAATACGCGCTCAATGGCCGAAGGGGAGACCTGTTCTTTTTCGAGTGCGCTTTGGGCTTTTTCTGGTTTGTCGGTGAAGATATCAAGGCGCTCTGTTTTTTCAGTCAGGTCGTTTATCAGGGGCTTAGATAGGGTAAACGCTTTGCCAGACAGTAAAGTATGGGCTTTTGGCTCAATATGGTGGGCGCTATGAACGTAGTCGTATTGCAGCGGCGCGTCTTTTAGGCTCTCTAAGTTGACGCGCTGCGTTTCCCCTTTGCTCTCAAGCGTGAGGCTTTCTTTGTCAATGTGAGTGACAAGGTAGCTTTGGTTCGCGTCCAAGCCAGCAGGGAAGTGTTTGCCTAGCGTTTGAAGGCGTTCGCCTTGGGCGATATTGAGACTTTGCGGTTTATTGATTTGCATCTTCATGTGCTTAAAGGCGCGACTGGACGGGTCAAAGGTGTGTGATTGTCCATCGCGTTTGCTGAGTGCGGTCATGGTGTTGCTCTCTTTGTCGATACTGGCGATGACAAAACTCTGAGGTTTGTTTTTCTCCCAATGGGTGAGTGTCATGCCTGGTTTGTAGTGTTGAACGAGGGGTTGTTGCGCTTTAGAGAGGTGGTGAGGGGTTTGAGTGAATAGGGTGGTTTCGTGTCTGGCGAGGGCGCCGGTATTTTTGAGCTGGCCCCGTATCGCTTCGGTTAACCGCCGCTGCTCGACGCTGGAAGTGGCAATCACTTGCGTGTTGGCTTTATCGGGGAGGTCGGCGTACACCCGCGCTATCCTATCGGTATCATTGTCATGCAGTTTTACGTTGGTGTTGCTGGCTCGCTTGCCAACCCAAGAATGACTCTCCACATTGCCTTTTTGATACAGCGAGATAGCGTTATTGGCTTTAAATCCCTGACGGCTTGATACGCGGTTAAGCATCACCACTTTACTGCTCGATTGTTTGGCTTTATCGGTGAGGGCCAACAATTCATTGGCGCTCATCTTATTGGCGTCATCGATGAGCAAGACATCTTTATTGGTCAGCGGCGTATCGCTTTGCAATAAGCTGTGGGTGGTGTGGCGCTGCTCTTCTGAAAAGAGCTGACCAACCCAAGCGCTGAGTGTTTGACTTTTGCGCTGTACGCTCTCCATGCTATCAGCCTTGGCTTTCACGCTTTGGGAGACCAATTGGACACGTTTACCGCTGTGATTACCTACATTGAGTAGTTGCTGCGCAATATCTTGTGATGAGCCATGCACATTGACCACGTGGAACTGTTTGGTGGAGTGGTACAGGTCGGTCAGTATACGCTGCTGGTTTTCAGAGATAGCGAGCTTGTTGAGCGTGCTGGATTCAACGTGGGTGCGCATGTGATGCGCACGACCTTGGGTGCTGTCGATAAGCGCTTGTTCGTTATCAATTAAGCCTTTGGTGGTGTATTGCCCTTTGTGACTGAGTCCTATCAAGTCGCCCTGCTTAATCATTTCATCCGCGACTTTTTTGATATCAAGGGCGTTGAGTTGCACGCCGCCTTTGGTGAACTCTGAGGCGGTGAGTTCAATGATTTTTTCAAGGTGTAACGCGGTGCTGTATTGCCCTAGATGGTCAATGGCTCTGCTGATGGCGGCTTTGGTTTCACCAAGTGGTGGGGTGTTTTGCGCTTCTTTTACTTGTTGCGCCATGGTGACAAGCTCTGCGGGTTCATACCCTTGGTCTTTTACGGTGCTTTGCCACTGTTTGTTGAGGTTGTCGTTACTCTGGTGGGTTTTGCTTTTACGAGTGTCGAGGGTCGCGACATCTCGCGCGGCGCGAGAGTCAAAGCCTAAATCGAGTGTGCGTTGATCAATTTGCTGTTTGCGAGTGGACGATGCATCAAGAATAGGCTGAGGGACACCGCTGATTTCGAACTGACCGTTGCCGACGCCTCGCGTGGAATAACCGAGGGTTTCTGCCTCCTTAGCTAATTGGCTCTGGTACAAGATACCGTAGTATTTTTGGAAGTTGTAGATGCGCTCGCCTGTGCCGTTAATGACGCCCCCTTTTTGTTTTAAGCTGGTTGATAAAGCGCGTAAATCCCCTTCTTGGTCTCGAGTCATGTTAGCTGCGAGAGCGTGCGAGTGCACTTGCATGTCGTTTTCACGGCTGGTCTTGTGGCGCACGACCGCAAATATCATCGAATCCGTATTTTCGTATTCTTGAACGCCTTTCTTATGAGTGACTTTGACTTGTGCAACGTCTTTTTCAAGCTCTGTTAAGGCGAACTTCACTGCGTTGTTATGCGCTTCTATTAGGCGGGTGTCCCCGCCAATAAGCGCGAGAACACTGATGGATTTAGGCGCAGAAAACGTCAGGTCGAAGCCTGATTTGTGTTTCCCCCTTTTCCCTTTAATAGTTTCATCACCAAGACTGCCTGAGAGGACCGATTCTAAGGTGGCTTGCTCTACGGGTTTGCCAGCCAGTCCCGCTTCGATGGCCAGCTTGCCATGCCAGAAGGTGTTTTCTTCTTGGTCTTTTTCTTTGAGGTAATAGTTATCACCGGCATCTTTTTCTAAAGAGACGTCAGGTAGGTCTTTGGGGGTTTCTTCGCTTAGGTAGTACTTTGCAGCGCCAGAAGCGGATTTAAGAGGGCTGATAGAAAGCATGACGGTGTTCCCTTGTGTAATGCCAATCACCAATGATGGCGATGAATTGAGTGGTGGGTGCTGTTACTGCGGTTACAAAATGATCCCAACACAAGCAAATGAATTGCTAGCGGTTAACGTTCTTTCTTCGTGAATGGTGACGCCATTTTCATCAATGTGAATGGACGTAATGCCCGCTTTAAATCGGTCTAACGCTATTATTTCTTCCTTGGTTAAATGCTTGCCATGAGTCAGGCATTCTAGACGGTTAAAGCTATATTCATCGGCGGCCATTGCTGGTTTCGAAGAATCAGAATGCTTCATGCACTCATTGCCATACAGCCAATCTTGAGCACACTCTATATTTGGCTCTAACTGGTAAGTCATATGATGGGTGACGCTTGAAAAAGAATGGGACCGGCTTGTCCATTTGTAGCTCACTTGAAAACAATCAACCTCATCGGGAATGACGGCATACCAACCTCGACTTTTGGGGGAGGTATCTAAATAAACAGACACGTAGCGTTTGTTTGGCCAAAAGCGCTTTGTTTTTGGATTGCCGTTTGGTTTCGCCCAATCGGGACCTATAAATTCAAAATGAATGTCTGTTACCTTGTTGCTGGTCAGCTCAGGTGTCAGAAATATTCTAGGCGTAAATTGAAGGTATCGTTCCTTGGGGTATAGAGGCAGATGGATGTCGAGTTGGTGTTTAATGGCCGATTGGATCTCTGAGTGTGCTTGAGTGTAGCATTCTGACCATTCAAGACTTTTTGCCGCCTCAATGGGTGACATGCCCCGGGCATATAAATCGATATAGGGTGTCCAATCTATCTTGATGTATCGGTATGGGATTTTTTTGAGATGCGCTGCAAATGCCTTAAACCATTCTTTCCATTGGTCGTCATATTCGTGGGTCATTTTTCCGTTGAGATAATTAAGACCTTTGCGAGTAAAAGTGACGCACCTTTGATCATCGTTGAGTTCTAGGTAATTTTCTGAAATCAGTTGCTCTAAGATGTCTCTGATTAGCATGCCAGAGTGTGGGTAAACATCCAAAGCGCGCTCTTTTGCTTGAGACTTGCTCAAGCTCATTCGCTTTTCTTTCATGTGCGCTAGATACTGAGTGTTGATAGGGTCTACTTGGTAATTTTTTGTTCTTGGCCACAGCCAATCTAAAAGGTCGCGGGCATAGGCCGTATTCGGTCCTAATTCTAACGTATAGGACGTTGGCGCTTTGGGTAGGGGGGGAAGCTCTTCTTTATTGCCATTCATGGCGTTTAACTCTTCGGTAGTTAAGTTTCTTAGTATGACATGGGTAAAGCCTTCAATATTGTCGATGTGCTCCCCCAAGCTGACTCTGACACTTTGGATGAAAGGAATGATGGATGCTTGGTTAAATAGAATGTTGTGGGTTGGCTCGTGGTGCGTGACTGCTTGCGCTTTTAAGTCGTCCCAGTCGCCATAACCTACCGCTTGAGCGCAAATCGATAACCATGTGTTTTTTTCGGTGGCGTTGCCCTGAATGATTTCAGCGAAGGTAAGTTGATCGAATATAGTGTGTAATTGTTTCTTTAATATCGGTAGATGGTCAGAATTAAAGAGGGTCTTATTTGACATGGTAATTCCTTGATGAATGAACGTAAAAAAGCCTTGCCATTGCAAGGCTTGGAAGAGTGGTTGAGTGATTATTCGAGATGATGAGGCCCTAGGGTGTCGTCTCTATGGGGCGTTACGCTTTTCATCGATTTTCCTTTAATGAATCTCATCAATGATAGGGCTTACGTTATGGTGCACTATAACTAAATATCTAGTCATGACTAAGATTGAGTCAGTGCACTTTTTGACACGCTGGGTGCCAAGTACATGAAAGTCAGGCCTATCGAATTCAATAAACCAAATAACGAGTACTTCATGCTGATGCTCAGGAGTAAAGCGAATACTGCAAAGGTGAGTACGATGTAGTGAGGAGTGTTGGGGCGTTTTTTAACAAAAAAACCACGATGCGCTTCAAACCATACAGTGATAAAAAGCCAGTGGACGCGATGAAAAGTTGCGTCCACTGAAATTGACTCTCGGTGATCTGCATAAAACAAAGTGCAAAAAATAAGAGTGAGACGACCAAGGTCTCGAAGATTAATGTAGACAAACTCGGTAACATAAAAATACCTAATACATTTGGTTTGCAATGACCTATTTCTGTCTTGTGTGGCTATCGACTATTTGATGCGCTATTCAACCATATCGCCCGCTTCCATCTCGATATCTTGAGATATCGCCGACTCGTCGAGCTCTTGATGCGCGCGATCTTGAGGGGCATTGTCTGATTTGAGCTTTTCCGACTCCTTGCTGGCTAACGCTTTGACTGTCTCACTTCGTTGTGCTTGTTGGATTTGGTCGGTTTCCAGCTTCATCTCTTCCGGCGTTTCAAATTGCTTGGCTTGGATTTCTGTGAGTGCGTTACGCTCTTCTTCGTTGAGGAGCATACCTGGGGCGACACACTCAAAGTAAATCGCTTTTTGATACGCTTTGGTCATGGCGGGCGATGGGGTGTAATCACGTTTTATAAAGGCCGGTGTCACATCTCGCATCTTATCAAAGTGCAAATCCAGTCGAGTGATAAAGCTGCTTCCTGGTACGCGAAGGTAACATTGCAAATCATCCATGGCTTGGATTTCACTGCTAGAGATAACCGGTCGTGTCACCGTCTGGTGGCCAATCGATACCCCATCACGGAGTGCATTTGCACCGTAAGAAATGTGCTCTCTTGAGACATCCACCTCTTGCTCACCCAAATCTTTGGATGAGATTTGCGCCATCTGCGCTGATGGGGCGCGAAAGTAAAAGCGAGAGTTGAGTAAATCAAAAATAACGTCCGCGGTATTTTTTCCGTAGGTTTTCACGAGCTGCGCATAAGACTGGAGACCAATCACATAACAGCCCCCAAACTTACGCACTTCGGCAATGATGGTGTCAAGCTCAGGCAGTTTATGCAGACTTGGCATTTCATCCATAATCACCCAGATGCGGCGGTCTTCATCGTCTTTGAGTCCCAAGATAGCGTTAGAAGCAATGGCAAGCCACGTCGAAATCAAAGGACGCAATGAGGCGTGTTGCTGCGCGTTACTCGATAAAAACAAAAAGCCTTTTTGTTTGTCATCTTGTACCCAATCGGTGATAGAAAACGGTTTACGTTTGGGCTCTCCTTTCGTGTCTTTGTCATCCAAGCCATCTAAAAAGCGTAGGCTCTTAATGTAGGTAGCGAGCACCGACTTAATGGAGATGGCCGTCTTTTTGATGTCTTTCGAGACCAGGGAAGCAGACTCTGTGCCTTGCAGGAAATTACCCAGGGTTTCAAGTTCAGACGTGAGTATCAGGCTAAGCAGCCTTGCGGTCGAGCAGGGCTTGTCATCTTGGCTCATGCGATACGCCGCACTTGAAAAGATAGTCCGGGCGGAGTCGACCCAGAATGGGTCACCTTCGCCATGCTGCGGGATAAGGGCGCTGGCGATATTTTCAAAGTCAGGGGCTTCTTTTGCATCGCACCAGACATCCCAATTGGCGCAGCGTTCATCGAAGGGGTTGAGTAAGGTGTCTTGGCTAGGGTCAAAGAACTTACTGGTAAAGGTGCAGCCTTTATCATAAATAATCGCTTTATCCCCACGTTTGCGTATCCAGCGCAGCAGTTTCCGCAGCATGACGGATTTACCGGCCCCTGTGGTGCCGTCAATCAGCATGTGCTGCACTTCAAACTCACGTTTAAATAAGGCCAGCCCATCCACTTTGAAATCAGAAATTCGTCCGTTGCCTACACCCTGTTTCTTGAGTTTCTTTGCCCGTTTTTTCAAATCATTTGTGAGCACTTTGGGTTCGGCGTATTGAAAGCCTCGAACGTGGAAATCTTCACTTTGCTTTTCGCCTTGTCGTTTAAAGAAACTCATGGCGAGCATCAAAATAGCGAAGGCAATACCGATGGCAATTAAGAAGTTGATTTGTATTTGGTGTATCACGTTATCGTAGAGGTCGATGAGTTGGGTGTTTTCCAGTTGGGAGGCGAGCGTACCAACGTAGCGTTTCCCGCTCCAGAAAGTCGTGACTTCGCTGTTAAGATCGTGCCCAAAGCTGGCATAGATATGATTGCGCCAGTAGTAGAACACAGACCAAAAGGCGTTATCAGGAGCGCGTAGCCAGGTTAGAACACCAGTGAGTGCTATCACCGACCAAATGGCGGCGTAGACTAAGGTGTTGTTGACTTGAAAGAACATCCGAATGGAGTGAAAAGTAATTTGTCCGCCACGGGTAAAGTGGTTGCCGGACGCGCGTTTAGGTCTAGGCATAGTGGTTCCTTGAGAGTTAAATGCAGTACTTTTTATATAATTACCTGCGTATGCAGATGAGCTGGTTTAGATTGGAGGTCAATTATGTGGACGAAGAAAGGTCATCTAACAGGGCAGAAAAAGTCCTTCAAGCTTGAAGATATCTGGCGAATTCGCACTAGGCTTGAAATCGACCTTGCTCAATCTCGCTATCGATTGCAAGTTACGTTCTTGTGACTTACTTAGAATGAAAGTGAGGGATATCTCTTCTGGTGGTGCGATTCAAGATCGCGTGCTTTACAGCCAGAGGGGTACAGTTTGAGCTCACTTCACGCACTGCACAGCCAACTCTCTGCACCAGACTCTATTTTCCCAAGTCCTCGAAGGCAGGGTAAAGCAATTAGTTGTAGCAGCTACGCCACCATCATTTTCCGCTGGGTAACGGAACTCGGCTACGATCCCTATCTCTATGGTACCCACTCGATGCGCCGTACCAAGGTGACGTTAATTTAGGCGAGAACCAAAAACATTCGCGCTGTGCAACTATTACTTGGCCATGTTAAGTTGGATAATACCATTTGCTATTTAGGCGTAGAAATTGAGGAGGCTCTGAACATCTCTGAGGGGATAGACTCATAGTAAGGTTGGAGTGTTGATTTTAGAAAGGTCATTTTTAATGACCTTGAAATGATTATTATAAAACAATAGGTTAATAATATTTATTCGTTATTTTTGCCGTATTATCCCCTTTGAGTTTGCCGTATTTCTTCCTGTCATAATAAGGTTGCGTTATATTACGAACACGTATGAAAGTTAGGAGGTTCAAATGACAGCAGTTGATCGCGTTTATCAAAAGATAAAGCGCTCCAGACGCTATGTTTTTGAGCGCAAAGACTTTGATGTAGGTTTCACCCATTCGCCACGAGCCAGATACGGGCTTATTTCTACACCTCGCTCTGTGCTCTAATACTGGCGTAAATTTGATAACCCAACGATTAATAGTGGCCTGATCCACAACGACTCCGCGCTCCAATTGTATCTCTTCAATTTCACGATAACTGAGTTTATAGGCGAGATAATAACGTACGGTTTCGAGAATAACTTCAGAGGGGAAGTGGCAACCTTTAAACATTGAGATTCAGAGTATTAGGTAAAGATTGAGTAAATCTTTACCGACAACGCAAAACTTTGCGACAAAACCCATCATGTCGTACGGACATTGTTTATTTAGATATTCCATGTATTCTACTTAATGACCATCTTGCGGCTTTAAATGTTCCATTTCATTGAATATGTAGTTATTCAATATCACACGTTTGAAAAGTAACTTTCGCGTAACTTCAGGGACATCTACTTCGTTACACACGGATTCAAACTCTTGGGTAATCGTAGAAATTTGAAACCTAATAATTTCTTCTGCTTTTTCAGCCTTAATATTGAAACTTGGTGCTGCTTGCATACAAAGTGATAACAGAGATAAATTAAGATTTTCGAAGATCTTCATTCCATGACTCGCCTCCCCACCTGTACGGTTTTGTGGACAAATATCATAAGCCGGTGACAGGGATATTTTCTCCCCTTCTACAAAGAAAGCATGATTTCGAGCATGGTCATCCGTATTACCGATCAGTACATTAAATACCATCCGTGCAAATAGCTCTTGGCTATCAGAGGTAAAATCGATGCAATACTGCTTCATATTGTTCACTAGGTCTGCGTAAGATGCCTCTCTAGCCCATGTTTCATCTAAGCCTAAAACTGTCAGCCCGGACACCATTGAGCGACGACACCAAACGTCACCAACTAACGCTCTATCAAAGCGTCTTACAAGAAGAACATCTTTTCCTAATACTTTTTCAAAAATAACTTCGGCAACATTGAGTCCTGCTAACTTGGCAAGCCTCATTGCTACGTATTCTGATTGTACAACTTCGTAAGTATCATTTGATGCTGAAAACTTAGCAATATACTTAGCTTCATTACCAGTGATCATCGCTTTCGGGCGAGCACCTCCGAGGGATGTACCATGCATAAGTGCTCTATCCAAATCCGAAGAGATTTCCTTACCTTGACCGACGATTTCAGACGCATTGTATAATTCTTCAAGAGTTGCCGCATCAGTAGAACGATCAAAATACTCAGTGGCCGATTCTTGAAAATCGAGAGAACCGATCCGATCTGAAGCGGAATGCATCAAATACGTCATTTCGCCTAACTCAGCATCGTAGTCTTTGCCCATCAACCGAGAATTAATGACCCTACGTCCCCAAGCATCTGGAGCTGCATCACGCAAGCAAGAGAATATAGGCATACCTTGAACTGGTTCCTTAGTACCAGCAGAAAGCGGTAATTCATTTGAGTAAATTGGTTCTGCATCTGAACGTTTCAAGTAAGACTGACCGTACGTAAAATGTTGGCCAGTTTCATCAATAGTGAGTCTACCTGCTACCACAGGCTCTGATTGTCCTTTAAGCCATTTCCAAACGAAGCATTGATTACTAGAAGTCATCATCTAAAATTACCTTTTTCCTTCTTACTCGATTAGGCAGTAATGCCTCAATTTTCGCATTTGTTTTACGTTTAATAGCAAACTGGTTTTCATCGGGTTCAAATAAAGGAACACCTAATACCCAAGCAGTTTCGAAGTAGAGTCCGATACTTACAGACGGATCACCTTTAAGAATCTTTATCATAGTGGGCTTAGATACCCCAACTCGGGAACAAGTCTCTTCTACAGTGATTTTCTTTTCCTTACGCTGGATTGTAAGCATCGTGGCAAAATGAGTTAGTGCGGCACTAGCAACAGTGCTAACCTGAATGTTACCTCTTCCCATAGTAAATTAACCTTTACCGTAAATATAATAAGGTAAATATTAATTTACCAAAATTTAAATGTCAAAGTAATAGGTTAGAAATAATTATAGTAAAAACTATTTTACTATAAAAATCTTAAAGTGAATTGTAGTTTACAATAAAACAGTCATTGAAATGACTGCAATGAAAAACAGAGATCCTGTCTGAACTCTCTATTTAGTTATTGCTTTACCACACTTTGGTCGAGTAGACGACACCTGAGAAGCTTTTGGACAAAACCTTCCAATTACAGTCAATGATGCGAAATGTTTATGCATTTAATGCAGGAGTGCATTCATTGTTAATGCAGCACCTTTCATTCTATTAAACAGCTACAAACTCAAGCTTGCTCTCATTATTGTTCAGTGTACAATATAGTATTGCACACTGAACAATAGAGTAAAATCATGAATGCCAATACGATAGCAAACAAATACCTTGAAGCACTTGAAGAAGCAAACATTGAAAAAGTACTATCGCTTTTCACGCCAGATGCGTTGGTGAGTTCACCACTTTACGGTGAACGTAAGGCAGCAGACTTTTATCCTGAATTGTTTGAAGATACGAGCAGTTCAAAGCTAACCTTGAAGGGCGTAATGGAAGGGAAATCAACTCGTGACTGTACAGATTTGATATCTATCTGGTTCTACTTTGACTGGACACTTGCCAATGGTGAACCTGCACCTTTTAATGTTGTCGATGTGTTAGAAGTCGACAAAGGTAGCCGCTTGATTACCAAATTAAATATTGTTTACGATACTTTTAACATTAGAAGTTCGTTCAATCTGTCTAAAAAGCAGACCTCCCTTTAGCAAGTACTTTATAGATAGCGGTACCTTTATGAAAAGAAAAGCAAATACAACACCTCTCTCTAAGGAAATTATAATCGAGGTAGCACTGAATCTTATTGCGGAGAAAGGAATCGATACGTTTAGTATTCGAGACGTAGCTAAACGGTTAGATACCTATCCAACAGCTATCTATTGGTATTTTAAAAACAAAAACACACTGTTAGGTGAAATTGCAAATACAGTGATGTCTAGTGTCACACCTAACTACGGTAACCTGGATTGGCACGTCTGGTTGACCCTGTTATTCCAAAACTACAGAGGTGCAGTAAAACACCATCCCCACATCGCAGATTTGATAGGAGGGCGACTTCTGGCAAATGCGTATCAAGATCCTAGATTGCTAGATGGAATTATAGCTGCTCTTTTGGATGCAAATTGTCCGCCGTCTCATATAGTCCCTATGTACAACACAGTAATTGCATCAATGTGTGGTTTCGTAACCATGGAGTTCGGTCATTTACCGCTAGATAATGCGGATGAATGGGAAGCTAAGTTAAGAGGGGAGGCTAAGAAGGTAGAAAATAGTGAGTATCCAAACTTAACTCGTTTTCTACCTCAAATGATGAATGCTTCTTTCATTTTACGCTGGCAAAATGGCTATGACAAACCGATGGATGAGAGTTTTAATAGGTATGTTGATGTTTTTATAGATGGTTTGAAACACCAGATTAACGCACTAAACGAGATGCCATAGCAGGAATTTTATACCTTATGGTAACGTTAATTTCAGAAAGTATTGTGCTTAACTATGCACCTCATGAAGCCAATAAGACACTTTTGAGTTAGAAAGTGCCACGAGTCAAAATTCAGGTCTATGAAGCCTCTGGACAAAAGCTTGTTACGATCTACGGAGCACACTGTATTTTCTGATTACTTCAGGTATAGAAAACATGGTTAGGCAAAAGGCAAGACTTGACCCCATTAGTTCGTTCGTGCTGCCCAAAGGGCTGCAACGGGTTCGAGACTATGGATTTATGCATGGCAATGCGAGGCGGTTAAGGCTGGCTATCTTACTCTTGCTGGCACCACAGTGGATCTGTCCGATGCTAACGTCTCTCCCTGTGCGCAGCAAAGCCGTACGAACGTGCCCTTGTTGCGAGCACGAAATGGTGTGCGTTGGGATCACCCGACCGAGCTAGCCAGCTGACGAGCCGAAAGGTGCTCGCTTATAAGGATAATGGTGCAATGAACACCGCGGAGGTCTAACACGTAAAAGAGACACAGGACAACTATCGGCTTGGGCAGATCGTCAATGATCGGCTCAATGGCTTCATTCGGCTTGAAGACGCGAGGGGAGCCTAAACCCCTCTTGCTCAGACTGAGCAAATTACTAATAAAGGTGTCACCGTGACGGGCTTGTTCAACAACCAGATAAAGTGTCGGCTGGGCGACACTTATCCTTATTTGTTATAAGCGTGCCAGAGATTCGCGCAGTTTTTCTATGCTTTGAACTCCAATCTCACTACTTTTCCACCCAAATTTGTCACCATTAAACCTAGGAAAAATATGGAGATGGTAATGTGAAAGCTCATTGAATTTACCGTTATTTTGAATAAAAGATATACCATCTGGTTCAAAAGTTCGCTCAATACGTTGATAGAGGTCTCTGGCCACCGATTGAATTTCTGTAAGAACTTGGTCTGGTAATTCAATGTAACTTTCGTAAGGGTAGGTTGGGCAGATCAGTATGTGTCCAAAGTTAATAGGATCATGATCAGCGAAGGCTATAACATCACTAGACTCATATACGATTACAGCTTCAATTTCTCGATTAACTATTTGCTCTACTATTGTCATTTGACCTCTCTCGACCAAAGCTTATAACGCTTATTAGGCGACAAATTGTCGTCTTTCATCTTTCGGCAATGCCATCATTTTAATATTAACTCAACTGACAATCAATAAGTTATGACACATGAAGGGAAGTTAGATTGCAAGATGTCGCCTAATGACGAGAATGAACGGTTATCAACTCAATCGAATAAGTTTTAGTAGGGTAAACGCACGCCCTCTAAATTGTGTAGAGTATTTAATCTAAATGTTTTTGGGGCAGAAGTGTTTTAGAGTAGTCGCACTAAGGCACTGTGATCACCAAGCGATTCTGTCGTATCGTAACTACCAAGCGACTTTGTCATTCGCTTAATTACCGAGGGAAATTGACGGTCTCTATTTTTATGATCTGCTCCAGCAGGACTGGACACTACATTAAGCGACATTTCGTTGTTCAAAGTTAATTGGGCTTAGATACCCAAGAGCACTGTGCCTTCTTGTTCGGTTATAATCAACCTCAATATATTCAAAGATCGTTTGACGCATAGTGTCTCTAGTCATGATCGGCTCATATTGGATCGCTTCAACTTTCATCGAGTGAAAGAAACTCTCTACGCAGGCATTATCCCAACAATTTCCTTTTCTACTCATACTTTGCTTTAAATTATAAGCAGTTATGAGTTCACGATAATCTTTAGAGCAGTATTGGCTTCCTCTATCACTGTGAATAATTACATCCTCTGGGAAGCCACGACGGAATAAGGCCATCGACAATGCATCACAAACTAGAGTCGCTGTCATTCGTGTCCCCATAGACCAACCGACTACCTGCCGTGAGTACAGGTCAATAACAACCGCTAAGTAAAGCCAGCCCTCACTCGTTGCTATGTAGGTGATGTCGCCCGCCCACTTCTGGTTAGGAGCACTCGCTGTGAAATCCTGTTCGAGTATGTTTGGTGCTACAGGCATTTTATGGTTGCTATCCGTTGTGCATTTAAATTTGCGGGCTGCTTTCGCCACCAAACTCTGGCGCTTCATACTGGTTGCGATGGTCTTAACATTATGTTTATTCCCATTCTCAGCTAACTCAACCTGAATACGTCTTGCACCATCTCTGCCTTTGCTATTTTCGAAAGCTTCCTTCACCTTTTCATCCAACACGTGTCGAGCTTGTAGACGCAAGTTGTCTTTATAGCGATGCTTGATCCAATAATAAAACCCACTTCGGGAGACCGAGAACACCTTGGCCATGCGATAAACGCTAAAGTCCACCATGTTCTCGAGCATAAATTCGTAGCAATCTATTTTAGATTCTTCGCGAAGTAGGTGGCGGCCTTTTTTACAATATCTAGCTCTTCAGCTTGTTCGGCCAGTTGTCGTTTAAGTTTGGCAACTTCAACGGCAAGATCTTTTTCTCTTTGGCTAGAATTGGGGTCTTTCGTTGCAGCTTTACGCCAGCCGTAGATTTGAGATTCATGTAGCGAGAGCTGCTTTGCGGTGGCAGCTACACCTACTTTCTCTGCTAACCTCAGAGCTTCGGCTTTGAATTCAGGAGAGTGGAGAATACGTTTCTTCTTGTTTGTCATGGTTCACCTCGTTAGTGATTGTACTCACTTAACGCAGTGTCCAAAACTACTGGTTCAGATCAGTTATCAAGAAGCCATTGA
>NZ_JBFRTR010000046.1:0-12242 GCF_041474215.1 Vibrio sp. 10N.222.52.C12 | reverse complement strand
ATTTTCCGGATTGGTATAATATACGCCATTAGCAAAGCCGCGGATTCTCCTACTTACCAAAACAGCGCGTGTTGGGAGTCTAAACCTCCAACCTTTCCATATACTAAGCCTCAGCAGAAATACTGGGGCTTTTTTGTATCTGCTGCTTCTACGAAGTAATGTTGGGATAACTAGGCGCTCCTAGCTCACCTGCGTGCTCGAATCTCCGGAGTGCCTACTCATTCCAGCCTTGCCATATTTAAGACTCTAGTCTGCACGTCTCGGCAGAAATGCTAGCGCTTTTTATTCCTGTCATTTTTACAAGTATCACTTGAAGTACCATGTGTTCCTTTAGCTATCTCTATCGAACACTGATTTAGTGCAGCCTTGCTGTATTTAATGACTTAGTTCAAAGCTAAAGCTTTCTGTTCACCACTCATCTAGCTCCGTAGTCCTGTTAATAACTAACGCTATTCTAGCGAGACGTTGAGTCCCGTTATTTTTGTTTCCAGGTGAAAGGTGAAGTCTTTCGATTGAAGCTTATATAACTTGAGAGTGGGTTATTGGGTAGACTAGCGAGTGGGCAGAAGAACTAATTCTCTGTATGACTTAAGCTCCTTAAAGAGTTCTGTCCACCCACATTAAGGCTTTCGATTACTCAAATATTACCGGTATCAAATATCGATATGAGCTCTATGTTCCACGCATATCTTTCAGCGATAGCTCCAGTATGGGAATTGGTGAGTTTGACTTTCATTGGGTATAAAAAAGGCCACCTAAAGTAGGCGGCTTTGGTTGATCTATCTAGGTGTTAATCTAGCTCTTTCTCTGCTTGTTTTGCTTTCTCTATCATAGGAGTGATTGTTGAGCCTTGAACTAGAATAGAGAACACAACAACGGCGTATGTCATGACAAGGATTATCTCTTTTACATCTATTGCTTTGTCTTCAATTACCCAGATACCTGAAGGGATTGAAAGTGCCATGGCTAGTGCTAAGCCACCGCGTAAACCACCCCAAGTTAGAATCTTAATCGACCACGGGTTGTAAGTTCTAAAGCGTTTAAATCCGATGTAAGACAAGAAAACACTCAAGTAACGTGCACTCAATACTAGAGGGACTGCGAAAGCCATTAAGATCCAATCTTCTTGGTGGAATTTGAATAACAGCATCGACATACCAATTAGTAGGAATAATACGCCGTTTAAGAATTCATCTATCAATTCCCAGAAATGATCTAAGTGATCTTCACTCTCTTTTGAGAATCCGATAAAGCGAGTCCAGTTACCAATCATGATACCTGAGACCACCATCGCTAATGGTCCTGATACATGTAGAACTTCAGCAAACGCATAACCAGCAGTTGGAATGCCGATGGTTAATAGCAACTCCATCGAGTGGTCGTCGGTGTTGCTGATTAGGTAATGGAATACAAGACCTAAAACAAAACCGTAGACGATGCCGCCAATTGCCTCTTGAACGAATAGCATGGTCACACTACCGACGGTTGGCGCTTCTGTGCCGAATGCGATAGTAAATAGGGTTACGAAGATAACTAAGCCAAAACCATCGTTGAATAGAGATTCTCCCTCGATTTGAGTAGAGATTCTTCTGGGAGCGTCGAGTTTCTTTACTATTGCTAGCACGGCGATGGGATCGGTTGGAGAGATTAGCGAGCCAAAGAGTAGGCAGTAAATCAGATCAAATTGAATACCGATGAACTGGCAAAACCCGTACAGCACAAAACCGATAAAGAATGTTGAAAACAGCGTAGCACCTAACGCGAGTACTGTTATTTCCCATTTCTGGTCTTTTAGGTTTGGTAATTTGATTCCCAAACCGCCTGCAAATAGTAAGAATCCTAATATCCCTTTTAGAAGGAAATCTTCAAAATTGATACTGGCAACGGTTTCTGAGGCGATGTCAGCCAATTGGAACCAATTGTTTTGTCCCGCAATGATAATTAATAGAGATAACATCATTGAGCCAGCTGTAATGGCGATGGTTGTCTGCATTTTACCAATTTTTGTATTCACGAAAGCAATAAGCATGGCTGCAGCGGACAAGAAGCATAAGGTGTAATAGACCGACATTGGGATTCCAACATGTAACAAAGTATGAATATGAATTTTCGTTGTCTCATGCTCAAATAGCAAACATTTTTTTGTCATGACTCAGTAATCAATTTCCTTTTTTAGACGTCTAGACTCCTTTTTAATGTGTGATAGGATGGAGGGATAATTAAAGGAATGAGGTTGTACCGTGGGAAGTAATGTAAGGCAAAAGATTGACGCTCTGTTGAAGCAACGAATTTTACTGATTGATGGTGGCATGGGCACCATGATTCAGGATTATAAATTGGAAGAGCAAGACTATCGTGGTGAACGCTTTGCTGATTGGCACAGTGACTTGAAGGGCAACAATGACCTTTTAGTTCTTACACAGCCTAAGCTTATCAAAGATATCCATATGGAGTATTTGGAAGCTGGGGCTGACATCCTCGAAACCAATACCTTTAACGCTACAACCATCGCTATGGCCGACTATGATATGGAAAGCCTTAGTGAAGAGATTAACTTTGCAGCAGCCAAGTTAGCACGAGAAGCCGCTGACGAATGGACTGCAAAGACTCCTGAAAAACCTCGCTTCGTAGCGGGTGTATTAGGCCCTACCAACCGAACTTGTTCTATATCCCCTGATGTAAACGATCCAGGTTACCGTAATGTTAGCTTTGACGAACTGGTTGAAGCCTATTCTGAATCGACTCGCGCGCTCATTAAGGGCGGTTCAGATTTAATTCTTATTGAAACTATCTTTGATACGTTAAACGCGAAAGCGTGTGCCTTCGCCGTTGAATCTGTTTTTGAAGAGGTGGGTATTGCTCTTCCAGTGATGATTTCCGGTACCATCACTGACGCATCAGGTCGTACCCTTTCAGGACAGACGACAGAAGCATTCTACAACGCCCTTCGTCATGTAAAACCAATCTCATTTGGATTGAACTGTGCATTGGGCCCTGATGAACTGCGTGAGTATGTCGGTGAGATGTCTCGTATCTCAGAGTGCAATGTTTCTGCTCACCCTAATGCGGGTTTGCCTAATGCATTTGGCGAGTATGACCTTTCTCCTGAGGATATGGCTGAACATGTTAAAGAGTGGGCTGAAAGTGGCTTCTTGAACCTAATTGGTGGGTGTTGTGGTACTACTCCAGAGCATATCCGTCAAATGGCTGAGGCCGTTGAAGGTGTAACGCCGCGTCAATTGCCAGACTTACCAGTTTCTTGTCGTCTTTCGGGACTAGAGCCACTGACGATAGCTAAAGAATCTTTGTTCGTGAATGTAGGTGAGCGGACCAATGTTACCGGCTCTGCACGCTTTAAGCGCCTTATCAAAGAAGAGCTCTACGACGAAGCCTTGAGTGTAGCTCGAGAGCAAGTCGAGAATGGTGCTCAAATTATCGATATCAACATGGATGAAGGGATGCTAGACGCCGAGGCGTGTATGGTTAAATTCCTGAATCTATGTGCTTCAGAACCTGAAATCTCGAAAGTACCTGTTATGGTCGATTCTTCTAAGTGGGAAGTTATCGAAGCTGGCCTAAAGTGTATTCAAGGCAAAGGCATCGTTAACTCAATCTCTCTAAAAGAAGGCAAAGAGAAGTTTGTTGAGCAAGCCAAATTAGTTCGTCGTTATGGTGCTGCTGTCATCGTGATGGCGTTTGATGAAGTCGGGCAGGCTGATACTCGAGAGCGTAAAGTCGAAATCTGTACCAATGCCTACAACATTCTTGTTGATGAAGTCGGTTTCCCACCAGAAGATATTATTTTTGACCCGAATATTTTCGCAGTGGCTACTGGTATCGATGAGCATAATAACTATGCGGTTGATTTCATTGAAGCAGTAGGAGACATCAAACGCGATCTCCCGCATGCGATGATCTCTGGCGGTGTGTCGAATGTTTCATTCTCATTCCGTGGTAATAACTACGTCCGTGAGGCTATTCACGCGGTATTCCTATATCACTGTTTTAAAAACGGTATGGATATGGGCATTGTAAACGCTGGCCAGTTGGAAATTTACGATAATGTTCCAGAAGATCTGCGTGATGCTGTTGAAGATGTGGTACTAAACCGTCGTGATGATTCGACTGAAAGATTGCTGGATATGGCGACCGAATACCTAGAGCGTGCTGTTGGTAAGGTTGAAGATAAATCTGCATTAGAGTGGCGAACTTGGCCTGTAGAGAAGCGTTTGGAGCACTCTTTGGTAAAAGGTATCACCGACTTTATTGTTGAAGATACCGAAGAAGCTCGTGTTAATGCCTCTCGTCCTATTGAAGTGATTGAAGGTCCTCTAATGGACGGAATGAACGTTGTTGGTGACCTGTTTGGTGAAGGTAAGATGTTCTTACCACAGGTTGTAAAGTCTGCGCGTGTGATGAAACAGGCGGTTGCCCATTTAGAACCATTCATTAATGCATCCAAAGAAGTGGGCGCAACTAACGGTAAGATTTTGTTAGCGACCGTTAAAGGTGACGTTCACGATATCGGTAAAAATATCGTTGGTGTGGTTTTACAGTGTAATAACTACGAAATTATCGACTTAGGTGTGATGGTTTCTTGCGAGAAGATTCTCAAGGTAGCGAAAGAAGAGAATGTCGACATTATTGGCCTGTCTGGGCTGATTACACCGTCTCTTGATGAAATGGTACATGTTGCTAAAGAAATGGAGAGACAGGGTTTCAAGCTGCCTCTTCTGATTGGCGGCGCAACCACATCTAAAGCTCACACAGCAGTTAAGATTGAGCAGAATTATTCAGAACCTGTTGTATACGTAAATAATGCCTCGCGTGCAGTGGGTGTTTGTACTTCACTACTTTCTGATGAATTGAAACCCGCTTTCGTTGAGAAGCTGGATATCGATTACGATCGCGTTCGAGATCAGCACAATCGTAAGAAGCCTCGTACCAAGCCTGTCACGCTTGAAAGAGCTCGTGCCAATAAAGTTGCTATCGATTGGGATGCGTATACGCCACCGGCACCCGCTAAGCCGGGAGTTCACATCTTCAATGATTTTGATGTGGCAACTTTGCGTCAGTACATCGATTGGACTCCATTCTTTATGACATGGTCATTGGTTGGTAAATACCCTGCAATCCTTGATCATGAAGAAGTGGGTGAAGAGGCAAAACGTTTATTCAAAGATGCTAATGATTTACTGGATCGCGTAGAGAAAGAGAAGCTGCTTGAAGCGCGTGGTATGTGTGCCATGTTCCCAGCGAACAGTGTTGGTGATGATATTGAGGTGTATACCGATGAATCTCGTACCGAAGTTCTAAAAGTTCTACACAATCTTCGTCAACAAACAGAGAAACCAAAAGGCTTTAACTACTGTTTGTCTGATTACATTGCGCCAAAAGAAAGCGGTAAAGCGGATTGGATTGGTGGCTTTGCGGTTACGGGTGGTATTGGTGAGCGAGAGCTGGCTGATGAATACAAAGCGAAAGGCGATGACTACAACGCGATTATGATTCAGGCGGTTGCTGACCGATTGGCTGAGGCGTTCGCGGAATATCTGCATAAAGAAGTGAGAAAGGATATTTGGGGTTACTCGCCAGATGAGAATTTGTCTAACGACGATTTGATTCGAGAGAAATACCAAGGTATTCGTCCAGCTCCAGGTTACCCTGCTTGCCCAGAGCATACAGAGAAAGGTACGTTGTGGGAGCTGATGGACGTTGAAAAGGCAATCGATATGTCATTAACGACAAGCTACGCGATGTGGCCTGGTGCCTCAGTGTCTGGTATGTATTTCTCACACCCTGATGCTAGATACTTTGCTATTGCACAGATTCAACAGGATCAAGTGGATAGCTATGCTGACCGCAAAGGTTGGGATATGTTAGAAGCCGAGAAGTGGTTAGGTCCTAACATTAACTAGTTTGAATCTATGATGAGCTTTGATTCGTAAAGTAAAAAGAGAAAGGGTTGCTAAATAGCAACCCTTTTTGTATTTGTGATTTATCTGTCGATGATAAACGGACTTTCTATTCAAATAATTCTTGGTGCAGTTTTTGAATCGCCAACTTAGAAACAGATTCATTTAGTAAGAAGCACAGGTTGTGTGGGCTTGCACCGTAACAAATCATGCGTAGGTTGAAGTCTTCAAGAGTGCCGAAGACCTGCTTTGCATAGCCTTTGCTTTCACTCATGTTGTTACCAATAAGAGCAACAAGGCATAGGTCGTGTTCAATATCTACAGAACACAGCTCCTCAAGCTCAATGCGAGCGGCTTCAGGTAACTCAGGGGCACCACCAGAGGTATCCGTTTGATCCAGAGTAAGTGACACACTGATCTCTGAGGTAGTGATAAGATCGACCGAGATCTTATGCTTAGCAAGGATCTCGAACACCTTTGCCAAGAAGCCATATGCATGGAACATGTTAGCACTGCGTAGCGTAACCATAGTTTGGTTGCAGCGTAGGGCAAGCGCTCTAAATAGAGGAGAGCTCTCAACTTCTTGACGAATCCAAGTACCACCGAGCTCTGGTGCTTTAGAAGAGCCGACAAATACCGGGATTTGGTGGCGTAATGCAGGTACTAGAGTCGATGGATGCAAGATCTTCGCACCAAAGTTTGCCATTTCCGATGCTTCACTAAAGCTGATCTCTGGGATAGGAGAAGCTTTAGGTGCAATACGAGGGTCAGTGGTGTAAATACCCGGAACATCCGTCCAGATTTCTAGACCAATCGCCTTTACAGATTCGGCAATCAATGCTGCTGAGTAATCACTGCCACCGCGGCCTAAAGTCGTGGTGTTGCCTTCGCTATCAGCACCGATAAAACCTTGGGTAACGACAACTTGTTGTTGGCAAAGTGGAATAAGTTTCTGTTGCGCTAGAGCGGCAATATCTTCTAGTTGAGGTTCGGCTTTACCAAAATCATCATTAGTGCGCATCACATCTCTGATATCAAAGCGAACAGCAGGAGTGCCTCGTTCACGGATGATCTGAGCCAAGATGTGTGTCGACATCAACTCGCCACATGCGACAAGGTGATCCGTCAGTTTAGTGCTTGTTTGGAATGATGCAGCCTCGGCAGCGCTCGCAATGTCATCAAGAATGCTGTGAACTTCTTTTTCGATGCTGATTGGATCTGCGAGTTGGTCAAGAATTGCGTTGTGAATGTCCGCTAATTGCGCCATTAATTCCTGACGACGTGCTTTATCTTGAACACCATTTGCCAGTTCAACCAGCAAGTTAGTGACACCAGAGCATGCACTACTCACGACCAGTTTCGTGTTTGAGTTGTTTTCAATAATGGCAGCACAACGGCCCATTGCTTCAAAGTTGGCAACACTTGTTCCACCAAACTTAGCGACATTAAAAGAACCAGCTACATTAGATGCACTCACGATATATCTCCCACGACTTCCTAAAATAAAATTACGGTTGGGTAATCCAACGTCCGATGTTTTTCGAAGAGAGTTTTAGAGCAAAAAGAGAGGAATTATTAGAATAGTAACCTCAGAAGCTCTTCACCATATAGAAATGGCGACAGTTGACGGGATTCAGCCCGCTCAACCGATAATAAAGGTCCTGCATACTTTTATTATCTCGGCACTGCTCCCCATAAATGTTTTGTATTGGAAATGCGGTTCCACAAAACATCTGCCTGGGCAGTGCTCCTCTTCTGCTAGATAGCCGTTTCATTGAACGTTTTTGTGGTAACAATGTCAATCCGTAACTTGAGATAATTGAAAAATAATTTTAACAATTATGTGACAGTGGTTTGACCTCAATACTTATGGCTAATTGCTGAGGTAATCAATTTGCTTTAGGGTGGATTGTTCACAACATTAACGTAAGGGATGTACATGTCTAATTTACCACTCACTACTGCTATCGATAGCTTTTATCCACCACACCGAACGTTAATGGGACCTGGTCCTTCAGATATCTCACCTCAAGTGTTACAGGCTTTGAGCCGTCCAACCATAGGTCACTTAGATCCGCTGTTTATTGCGATGATGGACGAGCTTAAACAGCTTCTTAAATACGCTTTTCAGACTGAAAACGAATTTACGATTGCCGTTTCTGCACCGGGCAGTGCGGGTATGGAGACCTGTTTTGTTAACTTGATTGAGCCTGGTGAAAAGGTGATTGTTTGTCGTAACGGTGTCTTCGGTGAGCGTATGCGAGAAAACGTGGTGCGTTGTGGTGGCGAAGCCATCCTTGTTGATGACGAATGGGGCAAGCCCGTTTCAGTTGAAAAGGTAGAACAAGCATTGGCAGAAAACCCCGATGCCGTTGCTGTTGCATTTGTGCATGCAGAGACATCAACCGGAGCGTTATCTGATGCTCAAGCTATCTCTGCTGTCGCTCGTCAGTTTGATGCGTTAACGATTGTTGATGCAGTGACATCATTAGGTGGTGTGCCATTGCTGGTTGATGAGTGGCAGCTTGATGCGGTTTATTCTGGCAGCCAAAAGTGTCTGTCTTGTGTGCCAGGGCTATCTCCAGTGACTTTCTCTCAGCGTGCGGTTGATAAAATGAAAGCCCGTAAAGCACCAGTGCAAAGCTGGTTTTTGGATCAAAGTTTAGTATTAGGTTACTGGAGTGGAGAAGGTAAGCGTAGCTACCACCATACCGCACCCGTGAACAGCCTTTATGCTCTGCATGAGTCGCTGGTTTTGTTGAAAAATGAAGGCTTAGATAATGCGTGGTCTCGTCATCATGCGATGCACCAAGAGCTTAAAGAAGGCGTAGAAGCTCTAGGGTTAAAGTTTGTGGTTGATGAAGAGAGCCGCCTGCCGCAGCTTAATGCACTTTATTTCCCAGAAGGAATTGATGAGGCTAAGATCAGAACGCAGCTTTTAGAAGAATATAATCTTGAAATCGGTGCTGGGCTTGGCTCTTTGGCTGGTAAGGCATGGCGTATCGGCCTAATGGGTTACGGTGCTCGTAAAGAGAATGTCGCGTTGTGCCTAAAAGCGCTAAAAGATGTTTTGAAGTAGCTGCATGAACTGAAATTAAAAAGAAAAGCGCACGAGAGATCGTGCGCTTTTTTGTATCTACCCCAAGCTCCTACTGCCTACTAAGTGAAGCTTGCGTTGCGAATTCTTAACATTATTCTGCAGACGAAACGTTATCTTCTGCTTGTGACACTTTCTTATACTGAACCTTTGAAAAGTCTCTGTTAGGGAATAAAAAGTTCGCTTCGCTACGAATTTGCTCTGCTTTACTTTCTTCTCCTAGGCCTTGATACGCCAGAATCAGATTGCTGTAGAAAGCCGGTCTTGGTTTACTCTTTATGATCTCCAGTGACCAATCGATGTAAGGCTGTATAAGGCTCGGGTCGGCTTTGTAGAGGCCGATATTAAGGTAAGTGCTGTATATATCCCAATCGTAGCGATCTTTCCACACCACTGGGTTCGTTACCTGCTTAAGAATGTCCGGATTTTTCGGCTTAGACAGTTCAAACTTAGTCAGTACATAGTTGGTGTGCAGGGCGCTCAACATATAAAAACTGACCAAAATAGGGAGCACTAAGCTCAACACTCTAAATAGGGTCTTGCTGATGATACTGAACGACTGTTGATAATGTCGGGAAGAGCGCTGATCTACCCAGTAAATCAATATAATGAATATTATCCAGTGAATCGCCGAGTGGTAAAAAGGATACTCAAGTTGAGAGTGCAAAAGGATTGGGATAAATAACGCGAGCAGGGCTAGACGTGTTCCCTTTGCTGAACTTGTTATGCGTGACATCACCAATATTGCAGCAATCAAGATTCCGATGATTGGTACAATCCCCCCTTCAACTCCCCAAAACAGGAACTCATTGTGCGGGTGATCCATTGAAGGAAGACCTGGATGATAGTTCGAGTTGAGTTGATGTTGGCGAGCTGTATATAGCGTGTATTCAGACTCAAATTTCCCGTAACCATAACCTGTAAATGGCTTTTCGATCATCATATCTAAAGCTTGCGGGAACGTATAAGCGCGCGGGCTTTCTAGGTTCGCTTTCTTGCTAGCGAGGCTATCAGTCGCACTTAGGCTGATCACCGAAAAAGCGACGACGACACCGACGAGCACTGATGCGCACCATCCGTAGAAGCGTTTCTTGGTCGAGAACTTGTATAGATAGGGCAGAATGCAGATAAACCCAATGACAGCGGCCAACCATCCGGTACGTGATGCAATGATGATCAGCAAGGGCACGGTTAAGGTTGGAGTTAAATACAGTAGGAATGATTCGCTGATCTTATGGTTATATTTAGCCGGCTGCCTTGCTAAAAGGTAAGCGGACAGCACAAAACCAGTAGCAAGAAAGCTTGCCATTACATTCGGTTGTTGAAATATCCCATATGGTCGGTTTGCAGCAGTGTTGTAGCCAAATAGGTTGCCAGGTTCTAATAAGAAATATTGCACATAGCCAAATAGTGCTTGTATAACAACAGCAAGTACAATGAACCACAACATACGTTGCTTGTGTTTATTGCTGAACTTAAATTGCTGCAGCACCACAAATAAGGCAAAGCCCGCCCACAATCCAAGCAAGCGTCCTGACGCTCCTTGAGGTGCAGCATTGCTGTATAAAATGGGTAGCGTGAGTATGATGCAGCTAATCAACAAGCCAATTGTTAATTTGGAATACTTGAGTACTCGATTGGTCGCGAGTTGGTAAAAGCCAATCGCTAGCGTGAAGCTTAGCGCTAGCCAAGTGGTAGGGTTAAAGGATAGAGCAAGGCCCGAACCACCAGGATTCGGCATAAAAAAATGCATAGCTAACAAGAATACAACAGCTAAAGAAGCCAGAAATGCTTTGTTGAGTGGTAGCTGAGTGACCTGATTTTCTAGCTGAGTACCGCTAGTGTGTATTGTTGCCATAAATCCCTAACCTTATAAAAACAGAGCTTGTTCCTTCTGAAACAAGCTCTGTTACTTTAACATTTTTCTGTCTGCCCGCAGGGCGCTATTTTACACCTACTTCAAATTTAACATAGGCTTAAGGAAGCGAGCAGTGTGTGAACCTTCGACTAACGCCACATCTTCAGGTGTACCCTCTGCAACAATCTCACCACCACCTTGCCCACCTTCTGGGCCAAGATCTAGGATCCAGTCTGCTGTTTTAACGACATCTAGGTTGTGCTCAATCACGACAACTGTATTACCGTGATCACGCAGTCTATGTAATACCGTCAGTAGCTGCTGGATATCGTGGAAATGAAGGCCTGTTGTTGGCTCATCGAGAATGTATAAGGTTTTTCCCGTGTCTCGTTTAGACAGTTCACGCGCTAATTTAACACGCTGAGCTTCACCACCAGATAAGGTTGTAGCTGCTTGCCCTAAGCGAATGTAAGAGAGGCCAACGTCCATTAAAGTTTGCAGCTTACGAGCGATAACAGGTACCGGGTTGAAGTATTCACGAGCATCTTCCACAGTCATCTCTAGAACTTCGTCAATGGTTTTACCTTTGTAGCGGACCTCTAGAGTCTCACGGTTATAGCGCTTACCTTTACACACATCACAAGGCACATACACATCGGGTAAGAAGTGCATCTCTACCTTGATTACGCCGTCTCCCTGACAAGCCTCACAACGACCACCACGAACGTTAAAGCTGAATCGACCTGGCTTGTAACCACGAGAACGTGATTCCTGAGTGCCCGCGAATAGTTCACGAATAGGGGTGAAAATCCCTGTGTAGGTCGCAGGGTTTGATCTTGGTGTACGACCGATAGGGCTTTGATCTATGTCGATTACCTTATCAAAATGTTCTAACCCTTTAATCTTTTTGTGCTTTGCTGGAACTGCAGTCGTGGCACCGTTTAATTGAGTGTGGGCGACTTTAAAGAAGGTATCGTTGATAAGCGTTGATTTACCCGAACCTGATACGCCCGTAATACAACTGAACAAGCCAACAGGAATTGTCGCGGTCACATTCTTTAGGTTGTTCCCCGTTGCGCCAACGATCTCGACGACCTTTTTCTTGTCGATAGGCGTTCTCTTTTCAGGCACTGCAATTTCTTTAGCACCGCTCAGGTATTGGCCTGTCAAAGAGTTCGGGTTTTCGATGATGTCTTGCATGGTACCTTCTGCCACCACGTGACCACCGTGCACCCCTGCTCCTGGACCGATATCGATAACATGGTCAGCACAACGAATTGCATCTTCGTCATGTTCCACAACAAGTACCGTATTACCTAAGTCTCTCAGGTGAATTAAGGTTTGCAATAGACGTTCATTATCGCGCTGGTGG
>NZ_JBFRTR010000045.1:0-89584 GCF_041474215.1 Vibrio sp. 10N.222.52.C12 | reverse complement strand
ACTATTTTCAAAACTTTTTTCAAGCGCTTAGCTTGGCTAATTTGACCTGCTGATTCGTTTTGGTTTCTTACGAAGCCATCCCGTGTCAGCGAGGTGGCATTATAGAGATTTCGATCACACTGGCAAGCCCTTTTTGAAGTTTTTCTTACTTTTTTGATTGTTCGAGCGTTTTTTGTTCAAAACACCCCATTTTCACTAGTATTCCTCTTAATTAAGGGCTTAAGGTGCCTATATAAAGGAGGATTTATGAGTTCAATACGCAGTTATAAAGGAATATCCCCTCAGATTGGGCAAGGTGTCTATATAGATACCAGTTCAGTACTGGTTGGTGATATCAAAATCGGTAACGACTCTAGCGTGTGGCCTTTGGTTGCAGCTCGAGGGGATGTGAACCACATTCATATTGGAGAGAGAACGAATATCCAAGATGGTAGTGTCTTGCACGTCACCCATAAGAATGCTGAAAACCCTGACGGTTATCCTCTCTTAATAGGTAATGATGTCACTATCGGGCATAAAGTAATGCTGCATGGCTGCACTATTGAGGATCGTGTACTTGTTGGTATGGGAGCGATCGTGTTGGATGGCGTGATTATCCAAAAAGAAGTGATGATTGGTGCTGGTAGCTTAGTGCCACCAAACAAGGTACTTGAAAGCGGTTACCTCTATGTAGGAAGCCCAGTAAAACAAGCTCGCCCATTAAATGATAAAGAGCGTGCCTTTCTACAGAAGTCTGCAGACAACTACGTTCAGAATAAAAATGACTATCTAGACTCTGTAATTTCAGTCTAAAGCGCTTTGATCTGAATCCGATTAGAGGAGTCATACTCCTCTTCTTCTATTAACTCTTCCGCTAGCTCTTCAATATCGAAACGTAACTCTGAAAAGATAACTAAAGCTTGATCGCCTTCTTCTATATCTTTACCTGCCAATCGTGATAATTCCTCAATAGACATGACACATTCAATCAATGCGCCCGACTGTTGTGCTGGGAACGTGATTGTTCGGCTCTCTTCATCCCAATCTTGGATATCAGGAAATAGAATTGATTGATTCATTTTTTATAAACACCCCATTACATCTCTAGATTTTTACGTAATTCTCTTAAAATCTGTTTTGTTCCCGGACGAAGACCACGCCAAAGCATAAAGCTTTCTGCTGCCTGCCCCACTAGCATACCCAAACCATCATAAGCAGCATGAACACCATTATCTAATGCCCATTGATTGAATGCCGTCGTTCCAGATCCATAAACCATGTCATAAACGGCGCTAGTAGAATTGAAAATCACCTCAGACACTTCAGGAAGCTGCCCGCTTAGACCAGATGAGGTAGAGTTAATAATGACATCAAAGCCTTCATTAACATCACTTAGCCCCATCCCCTTGATGTTGCCATGCGACGAAAACATCTCAGCCAGAAGTTCAGCCTTGGAGCTGGTTCGATTAGCGACCACCAGCTGTTGTGGCTTTTGGTCGAGAAGAGGTTGAATCACTCCTCTCGCAGCACCACCAGCGCCAAGAAGAAGAACACGTGCTCCTTTTAGCGTGACTTGATGTTGAAGCAGGTCTTGAACTAAGCCCTCACCATCGGTGTTATCACCAATGATCTCTCCATCATCTAACTTCTTAAGGGTATTTACAGCACCAGCTAGTTCAGCTCTCTCAGTTAGGCGATTGGCTAACTGATAGGCATCTTCTTTAAAAGGCGCTGTGACATTGCACCCTCGACCACCTTCGCTGAAAAAGGTTTTGGCAGCAGTGATAAATTGACCGTGCTCTGGCTGTAATGCTGTATAGGTAAGTTGTTGGCTGGTTTGGCGAGCAAATAATGTGTGAATGAATGGCGATTTGCTTTGCCCAATAGGATTACCGAAAACGGCATAACGATCTACTTGCTGTGTCATATCCTTACCTAACAGAAATAATAAAAAGGGTCATCTATATAGATGACCCTATCACTATCCCTATAAGGAAGGAAGAACTACCAAACTCGAGGTTTGAGGTAGTCACTATAAAGCAGAGCTTCTGGTGAGCCCGCTTGCGGTTCATAGCGATATTCCCAACGAGCCAACGGCGGCATCGACATCAATATAGACTCTGTGCGCCCACCGCTTTGCAGGCCAAATAAGGTACCACGGTCGTAAACTAGGTTGAATTCAACATAGCGGCCACGACGGTATAGTTGGAAGTCACGCTCACGTTCGCCATAAGGTGTATCTTTGCGACGCTCGACAATAGGTAAGTACGCCGCAGCAAAACCTTCACCGACAGCCTGCATATAAGCAAAGCTCTTATCGAAACCCCACTCATTTAAGTCATCAAAGAACAGACCACCAACACCACGTGTTTCGTCTCGGTGAGGAAGATAGAAGTACTTATCACACCACTCTTTGTGTTCTTGATAAACATCATCACCAAACGGCGCACAAAGATCTTTAGCAGTTTGATGCCAAGATTGGCAATCTTCATCGACAGGATAAAATGGCGTTAAGTCAAAACCACCACCAAACCACCAAATCGGGTCTTCCCCTTCTTTTTCCGCAATGAAGAATCGAACGTTCGCGTGTGAGGTTGGGATATATGGGTTTTTAGGGTGGATAACTAATGAAACCCCCATCGCCTCAAACTTACGTCCGGCTAACTCAGGACGGTGAGCGGTTGCAGAGGCAGGCATTGCTTTACCAGCGACGTGAGAGAAGTTAACTCCACCCTGTTCAAATAAAGCACCATTGGTCATCACGCGAGTACGACCACCGCCACCTAGACGATCGCCAGGTTCTCGCTCCCATGCATCTTCTTCAAACAACGCTACACCATCAGCTTGCTCAAGCTGCTGGCAAATCGAATCTTGTAGGCTCAGTAAAAACTGCTTTACTGCTTCTTTATCAATTGCTGACATCTTACTTCCTTTGCAGGGTTTAACCCTGTCTTAATATTTTCGACGTTTTTGCATCTCTAATTTCGCTTGGCTTCTCACGGCCACCCGTTTGGCCTTCTAGAATCGCGACTAAGTGTTGACCCAGTTGCTGTTGAACTTCTTCAGTCGTCATACAAGGCGGCTCGCCAGTCAGGTTGGCACTGGTAGAGGTTAACGGCTTGCCGAACTCATTACACATTCTTTGAACCAAAGGGTGATCCGTCACTCGTACCGCGATGGAATCAAACTGGCCGCTGACCCAGTCAGTAACTTTGCTGCTGGTTGGCATAATCCAAGTGACCGGACCTGGCCATGTCGCTTTCACTGTTACCAACTGTTCTTCCGTCAACTGGCTTTCATCAATATAAGGAAGCAGCTGCTCGTAACTTGCAGCAATCAAGATCAAGCCCTTTTCAACTGGACGCTGTTTTAACTCGAGTAATTTCTTGATGGCATGTGGATTATCAGGATCACAACCAACCCCAAAAACGCCTTCGGTCGGGTAAGCAATGACTTCACCTTGTTGTAATGCCTGCAATGTATGTTGAAAGTTATCCACGGGTTGCCTCATTAAGTCAGTTATCGAACTCGCTAAGTGTACAAATTATCATTCACTGTGACTAAAGCTATTTGTTTATAAAATGTATCAATTAACAACTTAGACTGACGCAAACGTTTTCCTTAAGTAATTTTACCCGTATAATGCGCGCAAAATATCTAATCACTAATTAAATCGTACCTGAAGGAGTTTGAGATGACTGTCGGTATTATCATGGGTTCTAAATCTGATTGGCCAACAATGAAGCTAGCTGCAGAAATGTTGGATCAGTTTGGCGTGGCGTACGAAACAAAAGTGGTTTCTGCTCACCGCACACCTCAGTTGCTTGCAGACTACGCAACCAGTGCGAAAGAGCGCGGTATTAAAGTAATTATTGCTGGTGCTGGCGGTGCAGCGCACCTTCCGGGCATGGCTGCTGCTTTCACAAGCGTACCAGTTCTGGGTGTTCCAGTTCAGTCTAAAGCACTGAAAGGCATGGACTCTCTGCTTTCTATCGTGCAGATGCCAAAAGGTATCGCGGTAGGTACTTTGGCTATCGGTGAAGCTGGCGCTGCCAATGCAGGCATCCTAGCGGCTCAAATCATTGGTACACACAATGAAGAAGTAATGGCAAAAGTAGAAGCATTCCGTTCTGAGCAAACAGAAACGGTTTTGGCTAATCCAAACCCTGCAGAGGACTAATTTCCATGCATGTTCTTGTGTTAGGCGCGGGCCAACTTGCTCGCATGATGTCCCTAGCTGGGGCACCGCTGAATATTGAAATTTCTGCTTTTGATGTTGGCAGCAAAAATATTGTTCACCCATTAACGCAAGCGATTCTAGGTAACGGCTTAGAAAATGCGATTGAGCGTGCGGACGTCATTACTGCTGAATTCGAACATATTCCTCACGATGTACTTGAGGTGTGTGAGCGCAGCGGTAAGTTCTTACCGACAACAGAAGCAATCAAAGCTGGCGGTGACCGTCGTCTTGAAAAAGCCCTGTTAGACGAAGCGAACGTGAAGAATGCTAAGTACTACGTGGTTAACTCTCGCGAAGACTTTGACGCTGCAATTGCTCACGTTGGCTTACCAATGGTGTTGAAGAGCACACTTGGCGGCTACGACGGCAAGGGCCAATGGCGCTTAAAGACATTAGACAATGTTGACGCGACTTGGGCAGAAATGGCTGAGTGCATTACCGCGACCGACAACCAAGCGATTGTGGCTGAAGAGTTTGTTCCGTTTGACCGCGAAGTATCACTGGTTGGTGCTCGTGATACCAATGGCGAGGTTCAAGTGTATCCACTGGCTGAGAATGTTCACACCGACGGCGTGTTGAGCTTATCGACAGCGATTGATGACATTGAACTGCAAGAGCAAGCTAAAGCCATGTTCACTGCCATTGCTGAGCGTTTAGATTACGTTGGCGTGCTAGCACTTGAGTTCTTTGATGTTCAAGGTTCACTGCTTGTTAATGAGATTGCACCACGTGTTCATAACTCGGGCCACTGGACGCAACAAGGCGCAGAGACTTGTCAGTTTGAAAACCACCTACGTGCAGTGTGTGGCATGCCACTAGGTAGCACTAAACTGATTCGTCCAACCGCAATGATCAACATTCTTGGCGAAGATACTCTTCCTGAGGCTATTCTTGCTCAAGGTGGTTGTCATGTTCATTGGTATGGCAAAGAAAAGCGTGCAGGTCGCAAGATGGGTCACATTAACGTGAGCGCTGACTACAACGCAGAATTACAAAGAGCTTTGTGCTCATTGGCTGAGATTCTTGATAAGCAAGCCTACCCTGCTGTGCATGAGTTTGCTGAGCAGATGAAGTAAGCCTACATTGGCTTATTGATATAAAAAGTTTATTGGATACAAAAACGGCGCTCAGTGAGCGCCGTTTTTTTGTGTCTATAATATCGAGTTATTGAGATTGAATGTGGTGACACTTGCGATCAGCGCATTGCTTCTTGGTACCACTGGCTGTTTTCTTCTCAAGTAACAACGGGAACTGGCACTGTTCACAACGACCTATAACAGGTGGCTGATTAACGGCGAACTTACACTTAGGGTAGTTATCACACGCATAGAAGGTTTTGCCATAGCGAGATTTACGCTCAACCAAGTGGCCTCGACCACACTCAGGGCAGGCAACAAGTGGCTGCTCTTCAGGTTGTTCTTTCGGTTGGTCCAAAGATTCGATGTGATTACACTCTGGATAACTGCTACAGCCAATGAACATCCCAAAGCGACCTTGCCTTAATACCAATTCGTTTTGGCATTTAGGACACGGAACGCCCAGCTCTTTCACCACATGACCATCATTTTGATGAAGAGGCTTGATGTAATCACAGCTCGGATACTGCTTACAGCCTAAAAATGGGCCGTGCTTACCATGGCGAAGCTGAAGCTCTCCACCGCACTGTGGACATGGTTCATGCTCTAATGCATGTTCATGTGCTGAAAAAAGCTGATTATCAATCTTACTACTCATGACAAGCCTGTATTAATGCAAGATACCTTGCTCTTTGGTGTACAACAGCTCTTCCATTTGCGTGTAAGCACTTTCATTACCCGGCACATTAAATAGCACCATTAAGATAATCCATTTCAGATCATCCAATTCAAATTCGTTTGTCTCAAGCCCCATCACACGATCAATCACCATTTCACGAATCTCTGTCGTGAGCACGTTGATCTGCTCTAGGAATAGTAGGAAACCTCGACACTCCATATTAATACGTGAAATCTCTCGACTGGTATAAACACGCATCGAGGTATTAGAGCACATAGTAATCGCCGCTTGGTTATCGGTATCTTGCAGTGCCGCAAGATCTTCTAACCAATGGAGGGCCTTATAAATATCATCTTGGTGAAACCCTGCTCGCAGAAGTTCATCTTCCAGTTCGTCTTGATCCACCTGCAATTCAGAATCGCTATGGATGTAGGTTTCAAACAAGTACATCAGTATGTCCATCATCATAGCTAGCCTCTCCCCTTTCGAATATAGCCACCGGAAACTGCAACAACATGCCCTGAGAGCTCAAGCTCTAAAAGCTGCATCATGACCTCATGCACAGGTATATGGGTTCTCTGTGCTAAAATATCAACGGGTGTCGCCTCTAATCCTACGTTAGCTAACAGCTGTGGAAATGGCAATTGTTCATTTTCACCCTCATTCGACGTAGGCTCGAACAAACTGGGCTGCTGATCTATAGACCAGTCTAACAGACTCTTTATTTCGATCAGAACATCTTGAGCATTTTGCACCAAACATGCGCCAGCTTTAATTAAGCTATTACCTCCTCGGCTGGTTGGGCTATGAATTGAACCAGGCAGCGCAAACACCTCTCGACCTTGCTCCATGGCATAGCGAGCTGTAATCAAAGAGCCACTCTTCTCAGCCGCTTCAACTACCAAGGTTCCGAGCGATAACCCACTTATAATACGGTTACGCCGCGGGAAATGTTCAGGTCGAGGTTTAGCGCTTGGACGGAACTCTGAGATCAGCGCGCCATTCTCACAAATTCTATCCGCTAGATTTCGGTGACGTGCAGGGTAAATGGAGTCCAAGCCTGAACCCAACACCGCGAAAGTCTCCCCTCCTTTATCTAGAGCACCATCATGAGCATAGCCATCGATACCTAAAGCTAAGCCACTGGTGACAATTAAACCGTTTTGGACAAACTCTTTGGCGAAGGACTTGGCGGTCTGCAGTCCTTCAATACTGGCATTACGGCTGCCAACCATCGCGATTTGAGGTTCAATCAGCTTTTCAACGTTACCTCTAACGAAAAGCACAGTAGGCGCCGAAGCAATCTCACTCAGCAATTTAGGATAATGTGGGCAACTCGGAGTCAGGATGTGATGGTTGGATTGTTTAGCTCGCCAAGCGAGACAAGCCTCTACCTCTCTTGGGGCCTGTTCTCTTAGATAGGAGATTTGTTTGGTTGATAAACCCAATGCTTGCAGCTGTTGCCCTGAGTAACCAACAATATTTAAAGGAGAATCAACACTGAGTAGGCGAGCAAGACGCTTTCCACCCAGTTGCGGAATAAAACTTAACGTTAACCAAGCGATCAGTTGCTCTTCATTCACTCGCTTCCCTCTTCTGTCACTGCAAGGTCCAAAGGCGATACCGCCACAATGTCATTACTTACTGGCTTTGAACTTTGAGTGATCAACGCGAGGCTAAAATACTCATAAGGACGAATGACCATCAAGCTACCGAGCGAGGTACTTGGTAGCTGCACTTTATTACTCGCCGCAGACTCTTTATAGCTGTATTCACCCTGCTTACCAAACACCACAGCACCGCTTTCACTGAGGGTAAACATAGAACCTTGGCGAAGGTTATCCTGTGAACCTTTGTTGATCACCACTACCTGATTCTTCGCGCTGTACTGGCTGCCATCTAATGAACCCAATATATTGGCAAACTGACCCGCAGCACTAGGCGCAGGGTAAAACGTGGTTGAGAGCTTCACCTGATCAACACCAAGCTCTGGCAACACAAGATCGTTAAGCAGTACCTCTTGCAGTTGAGTCTCTATCTGTAAGCTACTGAACTCAGCGTCCACTTCTTTTAAGCGTGCCGTGGCGACCAAACGCAACGAGGTCATACTCGCTTGAGGTTGCTGTCGCTGGTAGGTTTCAACGGCGCGGTAAATACCCCACTTTTGATGTTGTTGGTTGCCCGAGATAAACAACCGGTCTTCACCCGATAAGAATCTCTTCCCATCACTCGTTCCTAACACTCGTTGAGCCGATTGAATATCTTGCAGTTCAACCAAGCGATCAGATTGTAGGTAAGGAAGAACCAATCCTTCATTGACGGTTGGCACCGCTTTCTTCTCCGAGACACGAATCTTAGGGCTCAGCTTGATAACCGGTTTAAGACTCAATACCGGCTCACCATTAATCCAAACCAGAGACAATTTATCTCCAGGGTAAATAAGGTGAGGGTTTTCTATTTCAGGGTTTACCTGCCATAACCTTGGCCACAACCAAGGGCTATCGAGATACATCGCGGAGATATCCCATAAGGTATCGCCCTTAACCACCACATACGCCTCGGGTGCGCCTTGTTTAATGGTTAAAGGTTGCTCACTATTTTCAGCCATAGCGGCGAACGAAAGCGAGGCACAAATAAGAGATAAAGCGGGGGAAAAATGACGCATGACCTAGGTTCCTTGGTCTGAATATATGACATCTGATTGGAGAATTACCTTCAGGATGCTGTCATTTGACCTCTAAAATGTCTAGAATTGAGCCAACAAGGTTTAAGCTGTTTCGGCACAGTTCAATATTTCGAGTGTATATGTCTGTATTACAAGTATTAACATTACCAGATGATCGTCTACGTACCGTGGCGAAACCGGTAAAAGAAGTTACCCCAGAGATTCAAAAGTTCGTTGATGACATGATTGAAACCATGTACGACGAAGAAGGTATCGGCCTTGCGGCAACGCAAGTAGATTTCCATCAACGCATCGTTGTTATCGATATTTCAGAAACACGTGATGAGCCAATGGTGCTTATCAACCCTGAAATTACTGAGAAGCGCGGCGAAGATGGAATCGAAGAAGGCTGCCTATCTGTACCAGGCGCTCGAGCTCTAGTACCTCGCGCTGCAGAAGTAACGGTTAAAGCACTAGACCGTGACGGCAACGAATTCACATTCGACGCTGACGACCTTCTGGCTATCTGTGTTCAGCACGAACTTGACCACCTAGAAGGCAAGTTGTTTGTTGATTACCTATCGCCACTAAAGCGTAAACGTATCCAAGATAAGCTAGCGAAGATTAAACGTTTCAACGAGAAACAAGGTTAATAACCGCTGCTATTACTAAATTAGAAGGAAGCCTACCTTGAGTCAGTCTTTAAGAATTGTCTTTGCAGGTACTCCGGATTTCGCCGCCCGTCACTTGGCGGCGTTGTTGTCTTCGGAGCATGAAGTTGTTGCTGTTTACACACAGCCAGATCGCCCAGCAGGCCGCGGTAAAAAACTCACTGCGAGCCCAGTAAAAAACATCGCACTTGAAAACAATATTCCGGTTTACCAACCAGAAAACTTCAAGTCAGATGAGGCTAAGCAAGAGCTAGCTGAATTGAACGCTGACATCATGGTTGTTGTCGCTTACGGCTTATTGCTTCCGCAGGTTGTATTAGATACGCCTCGCTTAGGTTGTATCAACGTACATGGCTCTATCCTACCGCGCTGGCGTGGTGCTGCTCCGATTCAACGCTCTATTTGGGCAGGTGATAAAGAGACAGGCGTGACGATCATGCAGATGGATATCGGCCTAGATACTGGCGACATGCTAAGCATCGCAACGCTGCCTATCGAAGCGACAGATACTAGCGCATCAATGTACGAGAAGTTAGCGGGTCTTGGCCCTGACGCGCTTGTTGAATGTCTAGCGGACATCGCTTCTGGCAAAGCGGTTGCAGAAAAGCAAGACGATGAGCTTGCGAACTACGCGAAGAAGCTAAGCAAAGAAGAAGCGCGTATCAACTGGAGTGATGAAGCTGCGCATATTGAACGCTGCGTTCGTGCCTTCAACCCATGGCCAATGAGCCACTTTGAAGCTGCTGAGAACAGCATCAAAGTATGGCAAAGCCGTGTGGCAGAGCAAACTTCTGATAAGCCTTCAGGTACAATTCTGCAAGCGGATAAAACTGGTATCTACGTAGCGACAGGACAAGGCGTACTTGTTCTTGAACAGCTGCAAGTTCCAGGTAAAAAAGCCATGTCAGTTCAGGATATCTTGAACTCACGTGCAAGCTGGTTTGAAGTTGGTACACAGCTTTCTTAATCCGCTTTTAAAGCTGCTAATTACGCAGCTAAGAAAACCTTTACGAGGGCAGAGATGCCCTCATGTATTCAAATAAATATTCGGTACCCCTCATGAATGTTCGCGCTGCTGCTGCAAATGTCCTATTCCAAGTTGTCGATAAAGGCCACTCTCTTTCACACGCTCTCCCTGCGGCTCAAAAAACGATCCGTCCGCGAGACCATGCTCTACTGCAAGAGATTTGCTACGGCGCACTTCGTTACCTGCCTCGTTTAGAGTCAATCGCTAACGAACTGATGGAAAACCCACTTAAAGGTAAAAAGCGTGTATTCCACCACCTAATCTTGGTGGGCATTTACCAACTAAGCTTTATGCGTATCCCTTCGCATGCTGCGGTTGCTGAAACGGTTGAGGGTACTAAAACACTGCGTGGTCCAAGCCTGAGTGGTTTGATCAACGCTGTACTACGTAGCTACCTACGTGACCAAGAAGAACTAGACGAGAAAGCCGTTAGCCACAATGCAGGCAAATACGGCCACCCAAGCTGGATTCTAAAAATGCTTCAAGAGAGCTACCCAGATCAATGGGAGCAACTGGTTGAAGCAAACAACAGTAAGGCACCAATGTGGCTGCGCGTTAACCGCCAACACCACACTCGTGACGAGTATGTTGAACTGCTTAAAAACGAAAACATTGAATACACATTGCACCCTGAAGCTGCTGATGCCATAAAATTAGCTGCACCTTGTGATGTTACTTTGCTTCCTGGCTTCGACAGAGGTTGGGTATCAGTGCAAGACGCTGCCGCTCAGCTTTCGGTTGATTACCTAACACCAAAAGATGGTGAGCTGATCTTAGATTGTTGTGCTGCACCAGGTGGTAAAACGGCACACATTCTTGAGCACACTCAAGATACTGAAGTGGTTGCGATTGACTGCGACATCAAACGTCTAGACCGCGTTTACGATAACCTTGAGCGCCTGCAACTGCGTGCCGACGTAATTTGTGGTGATGCTCGCTACCCTGAAGAGTGGTGGATGGGTGATAAGTTCGACCGTATTCTGCTTGATGCACCTTGTTCAGCGACTGGCGTTATTCGCCGTCACCCTGACATCAAGTGGCTACGTCGTGCGTCTGACATTGATGCGCTGGCTGAACTGCAAAGCGAGATTATGGATGCAATGTGGCGTCAGCTGAAAGAAGGCGGCACCATGGTTTATGCGACTTGTTCTATCACGCCGCAAGAAAACGTGCTGCAAGTGAAAGCATTCCTAGCACGCACTGAGAACGCTACGTTGGTTGGGTCTGATATCGAAAATCCGGGTCGTCAAATACTACCTGGAGAAGAAGATATGGATGGCTTCTACTACGCAGTTCTAGTAAAACAGGCATAACAACTAACAGCGGCTAAGAATTTATTTCTTAGCCGCTGTTTCTTTCTAGTGCATTACCAAAGCGAAAAGAGAGCACTAGAATTACAACGGCAAAAAATAAGAGAAAGGCTATGAAGATCATTATTCTAGGTGCTGGACAAGTTGGCGGTACCCTTGCTGAAAACCTGGTTGGTGAAAACAACGACATCACCATTGTCGACCGTAATGCTGACCGACTTCGTGAACTTCAGGATAAGTACGACCTTAGGGTTGTAAACGGTTATGCCAGCCACCCAAACACACTACGTGAAGCGGGTGCGCAAGATGCCGACATGTTGGTTGCCGTAACCAACATGGATGAAACCAACATGGCTGCGTGTCAGGTTGCTTTCTCTCTTTTCAATACGCCGAACCGAATTGCTCGTATTCGCTCTCCTCAATACCTAGAAGAGAAAGAAGCGTTATTCAAATCAGGTGCCATCCCAGTCGATCACCTGATCGCACCCGAAGAACTAGTGACCAGCTACATCGAGCGCCTGATTCAATACCCAGGCGCACTGCAGGTTGTGAGCTTTGCTGAACAGAAGGTTAGCCTAGTAGCAGTAAAAGCCTACTACGGTGGTCCACTGGTGGGTAACGCACTGTCTGCTTTGCGTGAGCACATGCCGCACATTGATACCCGTGTTGCCGCTATTTTCCGTCAAGGTCGCCCTATTCGCCCACAAGGCACCACCATCATTGAAGCCGATGATGAGGTTTTCTTTGTGGCAGCGAGTAACCATATCCGCTCAGTAATGAGTGAGCTACAACGCCTAGAGAAACCGTACCGCCGCATCATGATTGTCGGTGGTGGTAACATTGGTGCAAGCTTGGCAAAACGCCTTGAGCAGAGCTACAGCATCAAGCTTATCGAGCGCAGCTACACTCGTGCCGAAAAGCTGTCTGAAGAATTAGAAAACACCATCGTCTTCTGTGGCGATGCGGCAGACCAAGAGCTGCTAACCGAAGAGAACATCGATCAAGTGGACGTGTTCATTGCCCTAACCAATGAAGATGAAACCAACATCATGTCAGCAATGCTGGCGAAGCGAATGGGTGCCAAGAAGGTAATGGTACTGATTCAGCGTGGTGCTTACGTAGACCTTGTTCAGGGTGGCGTGATTGATATTGCTATCTCTCCACAGCAAGCGACCATTTCTGCGCTGCTTACTCACGTTCGTCGTGCTGATATTGTTAACGTATCATCTCTACGTCGCGGCGCTGCAGAGGCGATCGAAGCCATTGCTCACGGTGACGAAACCACATCGAAAGTGGTTGGCCGAGCGATTGGCGACATCAAGCTACCACCGGGCACCACTATTGGTGCGATTGTTCGCGGAGAAGAAGTACTTATCGCGCACGATAGAACCGTAATCGAACAAGATGACCACGTAGTGATGTTCCTAGTGGACAAGAAATACGTACCTGATGTTGAGTCTCTATTCCAACCGAGCCCGTTCTTCTTATAGCCTTGTTCTCGTAAGTATCTTCTCGCAACCTTCTTCTTGTGAGAACGACGCTCCGGCACAAAGCTGTAATCAATTAAAGCTATGGTCTATTAAGCTATGGTCAACTTTCGTCCGATATTATTAGTGATAGGGTTAGTGTTATCAAAACTCGCCCTTTTCATGTACATCCCCACATTGGTTGCCTTTTTCACAGGCACCGGTGGCTTCCTCGAGTTTGGTCAATCGGTAGTGATCACGCACATTGTGGCGTTCATCTGCTTGAGCTTAGGGCGCTCCGCTAAGTTCCGACTTGGGGTGCGGGACATGTTCCTGATCACCTCTCTGGTATGGACGATAGCCAGTGCCTTTGCTGCACTGCCGTTTGTCTTCATCAACCACATCAGCTTCACTGACGCCTATTTTGAAACCATGTCTGGTATCACCACAACAGGCTCAACCGTATTAAGCGGCTTAGACAGCATGGCACCAAGCATTCTGTTGTGGCGTTCTATATTGCAATGGTTAGGTGGCATCGGCTTCATCGTTATGGCGGTAGCGGTTCTGCCAATGCTCAACGTCGGTGGTATGCGCCTGTTCCAAACCGAATCATCCGACTGGTCAGATAAAAGCAGCCCACGAGCAAAAACGGTCGCGAAGAACATCGTGGCGGTTTATCTGGTTCTGACTGGCTTGTGCATCATTAGCTATCTCTTTGCAGGCATGGGCATCTTTGACGCGATCAATCATGCCTTCACAACACTGTCTACGGGTGGTTACTCAACATCAGATGGCTCGATGAACCACTTCTCTAACAGTGCTCACTGGGTGGGAACCCTGTTCATGTTCCTTGGTGGTCTGCCGTTCCTACTGTTCGTTAGCGCACTGCGTGGCAGAAAACTCTCAATCCTCTACAAAGACGCGCAAGTGAGAGGCTTCACCTATCTATTCTTAGTCACCAGTGCCGTGATATCGACATGGTTGGTGGTTAGAGATGGCTACACGGTCATGGATGCGATGCGTGTTTCGATGTTCAATATTGTGTCCGTAGTTACCACTACCGGTTTTGGCTTAGAAGACTTCACCGCGTGGGGTGCACTGCCAACGACCTTGTTTGCGTTTCTAATGATGGCGGGCGCGTGCTCAGGTTCAACCTCTGGCGGTATCAAAATCTTCCGCTTCCAGATCGCGATGACCATGCTTCACAAACAGATGATGAAGTTGATCCACCCATCAGGTGTCTTTGTTCAACGCTATAACCAACGCCCCGTTAATGACGACATTGTGCGTTCACTGGTCGCATTTGGTTTGATGTTCTTTATTACGATTATCTTAATTGCAGGTGGCTTGAGCGCGATGGGGCTTGATCCTGTGACCAGTATATCTGGTGCTATCACAGCCGTTGCCAACGTGGGCCCAGGCATGGGCAGCGTGATCGGTCCAACCGGGAACTTTGCTCCACTGCCAGACGCCGCTAAATGGTTGCTAAGCTTAGGAATGCTGATGGGGCGACTTGAGATATTGACGCTCATTGTTCTATTTTTCCCAGCCTTTTGGCGACGCTAACCAAGACAAAATCAAGGAAACACAGATGAAATCATACGTACTTCTCGCTGGCGCATTGCTCGCAAACTCAGTATTCGTAAGTTCTGCCTTTGCTGATCAAATGGTCACATTGCCTGATGGCAAACAAGTGTTACTCAAAGATGATTTTACTTGGCAATACGTGGCACCGAAGCAAACGGAAGCAGCAGTGACAACATCAGAGATCGCAGTGCCTGTTTCAGCAGCGCCTATTGCAGCAGCCCCTGTCGTAGCCGTACCTGTCGCAACGAACACGCGTGGCACTACAATTGTGGTTGATAGTAAGAAGCCAAGCTTACAGCTGTCTCAATCAGGAGTGGATGTTGTACTGGGTGCAAGTCGCTATGAAGATGGTGAGCTTATAATTCCGACAGCCATCACCAACCAAGGCACTCAAGCGGTTATTTTGGTATCACTTAACATCAGCGTATTTACTGCAGAAGGTGAGTTGTTGGCAGAAGAAGAAGTTGCAGTGTGGAAATCAATCAAACGAATGGCCGACACATATCTGCGACCAAAGACGGGTGAAGAAGGCAAGCTAATCAAGCTCGACCTAGAACAACACCCTGAATATCAGATTAAAGCAGAGATTACTGAGGTACTGGCTCGCTAAACCGGAGTCACGTACAAATAAATAGCGAAGAAATGGCAAGCGCAGCCCGCCAAAACAAACAAGTGCCAGATGGCATGGTTGTAAGGGATGCGTTTGGCCACATAGAAAATAACGCCCAACGAGTAGATCACGCCGCCGAGCGCCAATAACACCAAGCCGCCCATCTCGATATTCATCGCCAGTTGATACACCACAATCAACGACAACCAGCCCATCGCTAAATAAATGAACAGCGATAGACGCTTAAATCGGTAGACGAAGGCAATCTTCATGATGATACCGACCAGCGCAATTCCCCAGATAACCGCCATCAAGCCCATCGCTAATGGGGTTCTTAAGCCAACCAATAAAAACGGGGTGTAGCTACCTGCGATGAGTAAGTAAATTGCACAGTGATCGAGGGTTTTCAATAAACGCTTGGTTTTTTCTGTGGTGATCGAGTGATAAAGCGTGGAAGCGAGAAAGAGTAGGATAATACTGCTGCCATATACCGCCATACTCGCAATAGTCAGTATGTCGGCTTGATGGTCAAACGCACGAATCAGCAGCAGGATTAAACCAACCACGCCAAGCACAACACCCAAGCCATGGGTTATCGCATTGGCGCGTTCTTCGATGTCACTGTATTCGCTCGCCGATGATGCAGACATGATTATCCTACTAGAGTAAATGTTCGATTTGCCTAGTATTGCACATTAAGCTTACACGTGTAAGCTTAAATTTTTATGACATCTTTTATGACATTAATAACGCCTAAACGGTGTGATGAAGCTAAGGTCTCTAAAGCTACAGAACCAAAGAGCTAACTAAGATGCGTTGTCTAGATACTCAAGTACCATCTTGCCCGCATCTTGTGGTGACGTATCCAATGGCACACTCAATTGACGCTGCAGTTGGCCAATGCCTAACAAGCTCGCCAACATGCCTTTTGCACCATCGCGATTACGGTCTATCTCAAACCACAACTTAAGCTCGGTTTCATCACGATGAGCAACCACTTCCAGTTCACGCCAGCGGCCATGATATGGACCAGTGGTAGGGACAAACTCAAACTCTTGAACAAATGGCAGTTCAAAGCCTTCTACCGCCTCACATTCCACTTGGCGAATGCGTAAACCTTGAGCTTCTAGTTCATTAAAAATACCATCAAGAAGTGCATCTGGGCGAACCGTTAAAATATCCTTATCCGATGGATCAATCGCCATCGCAATATCGAGCCCGGTTTCTAGCCACACCTTTGAATCACCAATCGTGACAGGTGTGTTCAGCGGGACATCAAACTCACATTCAAAATCACGGGTTTCACCCGGCTGAATAACAAAGGCATACGGCAGGCTCCATTTGGCCAACGAGTATGTCTGGTGCATTCGACGTGTTTGACCGCCCTCTTGCCTTTGCGAATTCATAGTAATTTCTTTGACGTAACGACAGCACAAGTTGAGATCGATATTGTCGATCTCTTGTGGCTGAGCGCCACCATAGACATGCACAATAATGCTCGCCTTCTTGCCTGGATAAAGCACTTCCTGTTGCAATACAGAATCCACCTTGGCAGATCCAATTCCAAAACTTGCTAACGTTTTCTTTAAGAACGACATATGCACCTCCTTTAAAGCATCATCTTAAGCCTGAAAGAGGTTCAAACTCAAATATACTGCTCACACTATTTTAGCTCTAATATCGTCTATTTATCACTCAGGCGTCGATCGATAACTTAGATAGTGATAATCTAAGCCTTGATATGCATGCATATCATTATCCTGATTTATTCTTCGGATTGGCGAAAGCCAGACGAGTGACGCTTCAAGCAATTGAGGTGGAGCTCATGGTAAATCAGGCCATTAGATTGGCAATGGATATGCCTGACCGTTAGGTAAATTAATGCGCCCAACAGCTGTCAGGTTCTCGCACACCAACCGTAGTGCGATGCGTCGTCGTAGTGGCTTTGTTGCTGCTCCAACGGCTAAGAAATTGGCTCCTACAATGACTCTAGTTGAGAAGACTGCTTTATTAGCACCGACTACAACGAAAGTGATTAAAGCCGCTTAACAAAAAGCGCAGTTTTTACTGCGCTTTTTTCTTGCCCGCTCCCATCTTGAAATGTGTTTACACATTGGTATTCCCTACCCGATTTGATACCTTAGCCACAAATCATTATAAAATTTGTGGAGAAATAAAGTATGAAGTGTCACCGCATTGAAGAACTGCTTGAACTGATGGAGCCTGAGTGGCAGAAAGATCAAGAGCTTAACCTATTAGAGTTCATCATTAAGCTATCAAAAGAAGCGGGCTACCAAGGCAAGCTTGAAGAACTGACTGACGATGTTCTTATCTATCACCTAAAAATGCGCAACAGCGAAAAAGATGAGATGATCCCGGGCCTGAAAAAAGACCAAGAAGATGATTTCAAAACCGCAATTCTAAAAGCACGTGGCCTTCTTTAGTCGCCCGTTAGTTTAGAGCTCAATTGCCGTATAGATAAAACACTCAATTTTAAAAAGCGACCACCAGGTCGCTTTTTTTGTTTCTGTTCGCTATTTTTTCGTCACAACTGTTATGACTTTTGTTGTTAAAGGTTGATAGCGTTAAAGAAATGAGAACAAGATTGTCGCTATAATCGCCATCCATAAGAATCTTCTAAAATAATAAGAGTGAGTGCGATAACAACAAATGCACCAAGCTCAATTTCAACAGGTTCTCTAAACCATACTTTCAAGTAATGTCGTCATGCCCGACTTAACCGGGCAAACAAGCCACAAAAAGGATAGTCCATGAGTCAGGATAAAATCGATATCAAAGATGTGACTCCTAAAACCTTTAACCCGAAAACACATAAAGGTAATGGAGATCGATTTAACCCAAGTAACCGAATCTATGTTCGAGAAAGCAAAGGTAAATTCCAACAACTGCGTCGCTATGGCGGTTGGTTCTTACTTTTACTTTTTGCGCTTATCCCATGGATTCCCTTTGGTGAACGTCAAGCGATCTTGCTCGATATCGGCAGCCAACAGTTCAACTTCTTTGGCACCACCTTATACCCGCAAGATCTGACCCTACTCGCGATCCTATTTATGATTGCCGCGTTTGGCCTGTTTTTCATAACCACCTTCTTAGGCCGTGTCTGGTGTGGCTATTTATGCCCACAAACCGTCTGGACCTTCATGTATATCTGGTTCGAAGAGAAGCTAGAAGGCGCTGCCAATAAGCGAAGAAAACAAGACTCGGGCAAACTGACGAGCAATTTAATCCTCAGAAAAACCCTCAAACACATTGCGTGGTGGGCGATTGCCATTGCGACGGGCTTAACCTTTGTTGGTTACTTCATCCCAATCAAAGAGTTAGTGGTTGGCTTCTTTACCTTTAACTCGTCTTTCTGGCCGGTGTTTTGGGTACTGTTCTTTGCTGGATGTACTTATGCCAATGCGGGTTGGATGCGTTCAATTGTTTGTCTGCACATGTGTCCTTACGCGCGTTTCCAGTCGGCAATGTTCGATAAAGACACCTTCATCGTTGGTTACAACACAGAACGTGGTGAAAGCCGTGGCCCTCGCTCTCGTAAAGCCGATCCAAAAGAGCTTAGTCTAGGCGACTGTATTGACTGTAATCTGTGTGTACAAGTGTGCCCTACGGGTATCGATATCCGTGACGGCCTGCAATACGAGTGTATTAACTGCGGCGCGTGTATTGATGCCTGTGACAACACGATGGAGCGTATGGGCTATGAGAAAGGCCTGATCAATTACACCACCGAGCACAGACTTGAAGGTCACTCGACCAAGGTAATGCGTCCCAAGCTGTTGGGCTATGGCGCTATCTTGATCGTGATGCTGGGCTTGTTCTTCGCCCAAATCGCGAGCGTTGATCCTGCCGGCCTAAGTGTTCTGCGTGACCGAAACCAACTGTTTAGAGTCAATAACCAAGGGTTGGTTGAAAACACCTACACCTTGAAAGTGATCAACAAGACTCAACAAGAGCAAGAGTACAAACTCGATGTTAGCGGACTGCCCGATTCTATCTGGTATGGTAAACAGACGATTACTGTCGATCCAGGCGAGGTTTTGAACCTACCTATCAGTTTGGGCGCCGACCCAGAAAAACTGAGCTCACCAGTTTCGACAATTCAGTTTATACTCTCGGATAATGAAGAGTTTACGATGGAAGTCGAAAGCCGCTTTATCAAGAAGCTCTGATACCCGCACCGTAGTGCTTGGTATAACAACCCAATAAATGGAAAAAGGCTCAGTAATGAGCCTTTTTTATTCTATGACGATGCAAGCCTTTAACTTTGATAACCTGACTCCTGACTTCATGTGGTACGCACTGGAGAGCATCGGAGTTCGCGCTGAATCCGGGCTTCTCGCTCTCAACAGTTACGAAAACCGTGTCTATCAGTTCACCGATGAAGACCGTAAGCGCTACGTCGTTAAGTTTTACCGTCCACAACGCTGGAACAAGGCACAGATCCAAGAAGAGCATGACTTCGCACTCGAGCTTATCGAACAAGAGATGCCGGTTGCGCCTCCAATGCGAATCAACGGTGCAACCTTACATGAATACCAAGGCTACCTATTTGCACTATTTGAAAGTGTTGGCGGCAGACAGTATGAAGTTGACAATCTAGATCAATTGGAAGGCGTAGGACGCTTTCTTGGTCGTATTCATAAAGCCAGCGCGGGAAGAACATTCCAGCATCGCCCGACCATCAGCTTAGATGAATACCTTTATCAGCCACGTAAGATTCTAGAGAACTCTCAGTTTATCCCGACGCACCTAGAAAATGCCTTCTTCAATGACGTTGACCTTCTGATCAAAGAGCTAGAGAGCCAGTGGCCGAGCAACATTGAGAATATCCGCCTGCACGGTGACTGCCACCCTGGCAATATTTTGTGGCGCGATGGGCCAATGTTCGTCGATCTTGATGACGCACGTAACGGGCCTGCGATACAAGATCTGTGGATGCTGCTCAATGGCGAGCGCCAAGATAAGCTGATGCAACTGGATATTTTGCTAGAGAGTTACCAAGAGTTTTGCGATTTTAATACCGCACAACTGAAACTAATCGAACCACTACGCGGTCTACGTATGGTGCATTACATGGCATGGTTGGCGAAACGATGGCACGATCCTGCGTTTCCTCTGGCCTTCCCGTGGTTTAATGATCCGAAATATTGGGAGCAACAAGTACTTGCTTGTAAAGAGCAAATTGCTACCCTGCAAGAGCCACCACTTTCGTTAATGCCTCAGTGGTAACAGCAATCGCAACATACAACTAGATAAAAATTCAAACATAATGGAGATTGGATAAATGAAAAAGCTATTCGCATTTTTCTCATTGATCATGTTGAGCCTTACCGCTCACGCTGCGAAATTTAACGAAGGTGAACACTACAAAGTTCTCGACCTAGAAGCATCAAAAAAACCAATGGTGACAGAGTTCTTCTCTTTTTACTGCCCACACTGTAATAGCTTTGAGCCAATCATCCAGCAGCTAAAACAACAGCTACCTAAAGACGCTAAGCTACAGAAGAACCATGTTTCATTCATGGGTGGCAACATGGGTCTGCCAATGAGCAAAGCTTACGCGACAATGATTGCACTGAAAGTTGAAGATAAAATGGTGCCAGTGATGTTTAACCGCATCCACACAATGAACAAGCCACCACGTGATGAAGAAGAACTGCGTCAAATCTTCCTAGACGAAGGCGTTGATGCGAAGAAATTCGATGCTGCGTATAACGGCTTTGCTGTAGATTCTATGGTTCGTCGCTTCGACAAAGCATTCAAAGACAGCGGCCTTTCAGGTGTACCCGCTGTTGTGGTTAACAACCGCTACCTAGTAGAAGCTCAGGGTATCAACTCTCTTGATGAGTACTTCGAGCTCGTGAACTTCTTATTAAAGAAGTAAGCCATTGATGAAAGGAAGCTTCGGCTTCCTTTTTTTTGCTAGTTCAAAAATCATTATTGATAAATAATTAACCTGGAAGTTTAAAGCTTTACTGCTATTAATAACCCGTCCTAAGAACCGGTGGGCAAGGAGCCCTTGAATGAAAATAAAAATAACTCTCTTGGCATTGAGCGTTGCGGCTTCTCCCGCTTTTGCCAAGCTTGCAGACCAACAAGGTTTCAGTGGTGAAATCTCTCTCAATACCGGGGTTACCTCTTCCACCTCGAACTTTAATACCGATGCTGATAGCAATCTTTCATCCACAGATCAGAAGGCTTCTTCGGAAAGCTCTTTTCTGGTTGCTCCTTTAGGTAGTGTTGCTTATACCTTTGGTGAAAAGCTAAACCATCAGGTATACACAGGTACCGCGCGAGATGATGTAGCAACAGGTACTGTAGTTCTCGAAGTCGGTTACAAATACCAACTTGAGTCAGGCATGGTGATCGACGCTTCACTGCTGCCAACCATTATGTCTGGTGAAACTTGGGCTGATCCATACAACACCACATCAGCTCGCACCAAGACCGATGAAACTGGCAATGCGTTTCGTTTGAAGCTAAGCAACATTGCGGGCTCAGCTTTCTCGCTAGACATGGCCTATGCGACCAAAGATGTCGACAAGGATGATATTCAAGATCAAGAGCTCAAACGAGATGCCAATACTCTCTACTTGAAAGGTCAATATCGCCTGCCACTTAGTCGTACCATGATGCTTATTCCATCCGTCATCTATCAAACACGTGATGCTGATGGTAAAGCTGAATCTTACGACCAATTCGGTGGTGAGGTAAGCTTGTTTGGTGGCATGGGGCGTCACAAGTACGCACTAACAGCGGGTTACAACCAACGCTCTTACGATGCGAGCAACCCGATCTACGACAAGAAACGCAGCGACGACAATATCAACCTATTCGCCGCCTATGAGTATGATCAATTCATGGATTGGGAAAACTGGTCGTTTATTTCACTGGCAGGCTACGGCACCAGCGACTCGAACATTACCTTCTACGACGAGTCTCAATATATAGTTTCAGTTGGCTTGAACTACAAGTTCTAACCTTAGCGAGTATGAACTGCAATCCAACGAAAGCCTGCATCTAAGCAGGCTTTTTCTGCTTGCTAGACAGCTTGAGCCGTGAGTTGTTTCAGCAAGCGATCCATCGCGCGATAGCCTAGCGCTTCTGATAGATGTTTCTTTTCGATCTGCTCGTTACCGTCAAGGTCGGCAATGGTTCGTGCCACCTTAATAATTCGATGATAAGCACGAATCGATAAACCCAAGCGATGTAGTGCTGTCTCAAGAAACTCTGCATCTTCGCGTCGCAGTGGGCAATACTTCTCAATTTCTCGGCTACCTAACAGTGCATTCGATTTATGGTTGCGAGATAGCATTAACTCTCGCGCCTGCCTAACCCTTTGCTTAACTACTTGAGTGGTTTCACCGCGATCACCGCCTTCGGCCAACATTCCTTTTGGCAACAGAGGTATCTCCAATGACATATCGAACCTATCCAGCAAGGGCCCAGATAAGCGATTGAGGTAACGCAGGATGATCTGTGGGTTGGCGCGCGCCTGGTTACCTTCGTAATAACCCGTTGGACTTGGGTTAAGTGCACCGACCAATTGAAAACGCGCAGGAAAACGAGTCTTGCCCGCAGCACGGGAGATAATGATCTCGCCCGACTCTAGTGGCTCTCGTAATGAATCAAGCACCTTGCGCTCAAACTCCGGCAAATTCCTAATAACGAATTTGAGTAATAAAGATTGTCAATTAGAAGCTTGAAATGTTGTTAGAGTCAGTGGAGAGCATCACTTCAGAAGCTAGCGGAGCGATAGATCATTCATTTTTGTATTTGGTTGAGCAAGTACCTATGTAACCCATTCAACCTTACTTCCTGATCTAGCACCCTTTTGAATGGATATTCACATAGTAATCAATTACAACGATCAGGCGTGTGCCAAAGAGAAGAAATAAATGATACTCACAATCCGCATAGAAAAATCTACCTCTAAATTACTGGGCATATTATAGTACCTAGAATTATTCTAGGAGGAAGTATGGACCAAACTGAAAGAATGACTCTGAAATATAATGGGGATGCTCTGTCGGAGCACGCTATTGACATTGAAATATTAGCCGATTCTTTGGCTGGCTTGGCAAGCCTGTTAAAAGAAATCAACATCAAGATCAATGGTACTTCAGATAACTTAGACATAAAAGTTGAGGCTCTTCAGCCAGGTTCTTTCGAATTTGTCATAGATGTAATCCAAAACCCAACCCAGTATATTGATGTCTTGTCGATCGTCGGTATTGGTGGTACTGCTTTAGCAGCTGGAAAAGACTCCCTAATGTCTGCCATGTCTAAGCTTGAAGGCAGAGTTATTGAAAAGTTATCTTTCACTAAAGATGGAAAGTGCAAGGTAACAATCAACGAGCAAGAGGCTTTCGAAGTAGACCCATATTTGATGCCTCTACTATCATCTAGTTCAGTCAGGAACTCCTTATCAAAACTTATAAGCGCACCTCTAAAAAAAGACGGTATTGATAACTTCCAAGTTCTTAATGAACAACGACAAGAAATTACAAGTGTTACTAAAGAGCATGGCAAATCATTTGCATATCGTAGAGTTCCTGTCAAAAATAATACTGTAGACAAGCCTACACTAGAGGAAGTTCCTATCACATTCAGCACGATCCACAGAGATAAAACAAGTGGATGGAGAATTGATTTGGATGGGGAAAGTGAAGTTGTTTCAATAAAAGATGAAGAGTTTGTCACAAGAGTTAAGGCTGGATTAGAACCAAACCTTTTCAGTGCAGCCTATACTGCTACTCTTAGTGTGAAAGAAGATTTATTTACACTAGACAAAACATACATTATTGATAAAGTACACGGCACTTTAGATTAACCATTAACCAATAAGAGAGGGAATGAATGGGTACTATAGTATTCTGGCTGCTATTTTTTGGCATACTCCCTCTTTTGTATTGGGGTTTTAGGTTGATTTTCGATTCAATTGCCAACGTGTTCATGCCTAAACAAAAGATAACCATAGAAGTCGAACGACAAGACGGAAGTTATAACTCCTGCTTACTAGATGTAAGCAACGATGACGAGTTCTATGACTTTGCTATGGCTGTTATCCGATCACGTAAGGGTGACAATGGAACACACTGATTCTCAACAAAAAGTTCCCGCACTTTCTAGCTTGTCGGGGATCTTGATCGGTGGTGGTTTGTGCCAAGTAATTTCCGCTTGGGATGGAACTGTTTCATTTTGGGATGGTGACCTTTCAAGTTTCAAGCCATTACTTTTTTCTGGTGCAACTTCAATTGCAATGCTTGTTGCTTATCTGTGTAAGATAGTCGGGTATAAGTACACTCTTGGAAAGTCATATCGCAACCTATCAAAGATCAACAAAAAGCGCGTTAAGAAAACCCTGAAAGCAATGAAAGACCCTAACGTATCGAAAGAAAAAAAAGCAGACCTTAAACAACAATATGACCTTCTTATTCAAGACGAAATCGATATCGATTCTGTTGATTACGACCTAGAAAAAGAGCTGTATACCAACAAACGAAAAGGCCTCAATGACCACGTAATCGAAGGTGCCAGTGCCAACAAAGAAGTTGTAAGTGCTATGGATGCAATCAACAAAGGTGGTACTTAAAGCCTATCAATGAGTCTGATGACCGTTAGAATAAACCTAATTCTCTGGAAACTATCACTATAGTTATTAGGGCGTGTTATTTAGCGTCTCTGTTTTAGCTAGATAGAATTTATCTTAAGAATTTTGTCCAAACATGAGACAGAGTAAAAACTCGATTGTTATGAAGATACAATGCTTTTATCTATATCAGATTGAAAAGCACCCAATAGTTTCTTCATCTCACCAAGTGCTACGGTAGGCGTTAACTCCTTCCTTGCTATCTGTTCTTCTAACAACTCAATCTGACGCTTTGCCAAGTCAACACTCGACTTTAGAGATACTGCATTATAAAACTCTGTGTAGCCGTGAATATCTGCAAATGAAAGATCAATATAAGTATCTAAAGAGCTAAGATTTGTATGGCCTGTCCACTGCTGAAGTTGCATTTTAAACGTTTGTGTGTGAAGTAAATGCTTTCGGAAATCGTCCTTATCATTCACATTTTTAGTGGCAAGAATAAGCTCTTTAAGCTTATCTGTTATGAATGCATGTCTCCATAAATGCGGGTGCAACTCTCCCTCGATACCAAGCTCTTTTTTCCATGAGTTCATGTACGTTGTCCATGAATCGGCGGATAAGCGTAGACCTGTTTTTAAGCTGATAAATAGGTAATCATGCTGGACATTTTTCTTCCTCACGACTTTCTTGCGAACTTTGATGTAATCCGCAATCACTGATAATAGAAGGTGTGGCACAGGTATCTTTCGAGTGGTGTTATCGTCTTTGCGTTTTAAAGTGGTAAGAGTGAGCATACCTGTGCGTCTAGCTTCCTCGTAATCGGTCATTTTAATTAAATGAAGCTCCGATACACGAGCGCCTAATTGCTCCATTGCAGTATATAACGCCATGTCCCTTCTGCGTTTGTCTTTGTTTTTCTGAGTCTTTATAAATTCCCACACATGCAAGGCATCATCTTCTGAAACAGGGTGACGTTTCTTGATCTCATCTTTTGTGGGTACAGCAGGGTGCGTAATTTTAGTGCCTTCAATGAACCATTTATAGCCTTCCTGTTTGCGCTTGTAATATTTTTCAAGTATCTGAATTGAGTTACCTTTATCCTTGCCAATAAAAGCACTCAAATCATGAAAGTCTTGGATAAACTGCAAAAAATCCAGACAGGTATGTGCAATCTTTATAACTGAGTTATTCTTGCGTTTTAGTTCGCCAAGCGGCGTTCTCTCTGCCTGTAGTGACTGAATGAAAAGGGTGAATGTTGCGTCTGTAAGCTGGTTAAATCGGCTCAATAGCGGCTGTTTTTCAATAAAATGAACCAAGTGGATGATATCGTGGGCATACCCTCGAATAGTGTCACTTTTTAAGTTTCTCACCATCAAACTATGGATGTAGGCATTGGCTTCATAGCAAGGAGTATGATTACTGTAGGTTACGAAAGGAATATTCAGTGGCTTGCGAAAGACAAGCTTGCCATCAAACCCAAGATGACTCCATTGTTCAAAGTCTTTAAGCCTGCGAACCGCCATTAAACTTCTCCATTCAACGTGTAATTTAGCTCTGCTTCAATCTTCTTATTATGAACTCGATAAAGTTCCTGTCGCTCTTCCACCGCTCCCTCATGTACAGCTAGTTGTTTTAGCTTGGAGCGCAACTCTGAAACAATAACGGTCAATAAAAAATTGCTGCGCTGCGCTGCATCCAGCTCTGATTCAAGCTCAGCAACTTTGTGCTTTAAACCCACTACGGTTTGCTTGTTGCCTTTAGAAGCTTTCTCATCGAGATGTGCAGCCTCTATCGCCAGTTTTGCATCAATGCGCAGCTCATCTAACGACAAGAAGCCTCTTTCCAAAAGTGCTTCTGAGATGCTTTTAACCGTGTTTAATGAGCATGATGTGATATTACGCTCTTGATTCTGATATTTAGCGATACCAGATTGAGACTTGAGCGCCTTTAGTAGTTCTTCATCATTTTTAAACTCAGCAGGGGTTGTGATGATTTTCCTTAACAGCTTTTCTGTTTCAAGTATCTTCGTTTGGTTTTTCTCTAAAACTTTCATTGTCCCAATCCTCAATCAAGGTCTTTGATTTTTAAAATTAGATTAAAGGTTTGAGTTGTATTTCCATCATCTTCGATGGTAAAGAACTCTGGCTCAAGCGTGATTCGGCCTTCTTCTAATAGCTGAATAACCTCTGTTTCAATGTCCTGCTCTTTTTGAAGTTGGCTTATGTGAGGGACGGTTAGATAAGACTCATCATCGTAATCTTCTGCGGCTTCACTCACAGACTCTATCGTGATGGGTGTTGAGTTATCACCTGTCAGGCGTTCTGCAATGATTTTACGAACTTCTTCGATTCCTCCTAGCTTCGCAAGCTCAGAAATGGAATCGACCACACCACGGACAATTACACTGGCTTTAGCTCCGTTTAGTGCCGCCCCAGTTTGTGACTCAGAGATGTAATGATAAAGGTGCTCCATATCTGAATGTCCGAGCATCCAACGCAGGGAATCCATACCATCGAACCCTTTAGACCAGAAGAATGCCATCGCAAAGAAGCGTCTTAATTGGTGCTGACGAACATAATTACGGCGGTATTCACCGTTGTCATACTGTACCAAGTCCGTTTCGACGTAATCACATAAGGCATCAAAGTGTGCGTTATACGTCATGTGACCAACCTGACTTAACTGAGTACGCTTTGAATCAAGGTTGTTAAACAGAGATAGATTTCCTTTGCATAGGTTCAGCTCACTCGCTTGGATGTTAAATTGCTCCAGTTGCCAAATGAACTTTGCGATAGATAAGGGAATTGGTCTTTCTATTGTTGCGTTTACCCCTTTTGAGCCAGTTTTTTTTACCTTAAATATCAGGTTGTACTCTGTTTTTGCACCTTCTTCAGAAAAGGGGCATACATTAGATGATAGGTTGCCATGTGGCTTCAACTTGATTAATTCATCTTGTCTTCGAGCCATGATTGCACCCACCAAGACTTGTATTGCTCCTTGCAATACAGAGAACAAATCAAACAAGCTCTCATTAGCTCGAATCCTTTCGTGTAGATTTTCTGTGCTTTCAGCAAAGCCTTGAACCTGTTTTATTCCTTTTTTCAGATATTCACTACTCAGGCCATTGATGGCTTCCGTTTGAAACCAGTGCCCTCGCTCAGAGCTAGACATATCTCGATGCAATACTTCATCCCAAATTGGGCTATGTTGGTGTGGACGGAGTTTGTTGGAATTTTTTGCAGAAGATTTACTTCTTGCTGTAGACAACAAGGTTAACGTTTCGTCTAGTAAAGTAGTAGAACCTTCCTCTGTAAGTAGATGCTCTTTGGCAAACTCATAGCACTGACGAATTAAATTAAACACAAATATAGGCGGCAAGGTGCGAGTACGTCCTGCTTTTTTAAAGCTAACTAACTGACTAATGTGACCTGCACTGACACGCTCGGACAAGATTGAAGGACTTGCCGCATCTTCACGATCAAGGTTGGTAAGAAGCAATCGAGTAGCTTCAATCAAAGCCGATATTGTCTTTTGAATCGTGCCTTTTGAGGTGTCTTTATTGTCAACCGCACGATACTCTGAGTTTCGTTTTGGCTCTTTGAGATGAAGCTCTGGGTAACTGAGGATATTACTATCGTGATAAAGCATCTTGCCACCAAACAACAGTTTACCGAGTACAGCGCTGTTGCCAGTGTATGTGATTAATTTTCCACATTTATAATAGTCTTGCTCAAAAAGCCAAGCACACGCCTTTTCCCTCTCTGCGAGAGATAAGGCTATTTCATCTTGAGCAATGTCTCGTGAAATGTAGGGATACTTCTTTTTAAGCGTTTGCATATCTGCATCTGAAACACCCTTAGAAGCATTATCCAGTAATTCTTGGGTACGCTTATCAATCTCGTACACGCCTCGGAAATTTCCGTGCTCGGCGTATTTCACCAGGATGTTCAACCAAAACTCATCATTCACATTCAGAAGGTGATATTTTGCTAGCTTCAATTCTTTCGAGTGCAGCAAGGCAGCATTGATGAGAGCGATAACTCTGTTAACTTTTATATAAGTCGTTTTTGGACTAATAATCTTCCCACCGTTTTCAAGTGGATTATCTGCTGCCGTAATCCAGTATTTGAAACTATTTAACAGTTTTTGGTGCTTTATATCAGTGAGCTTCTTTCCATCATCCAAGTAAACCGTGTCCCAATGTATCGTTTTTGGGGTTTTGCCAAATGTTAGTACCCATTTGTTTGCAGAAAAACTAGACTCTAACCATTCGGGCTGTCTGTCATCGTAACCGTAGATGCCTGTATGGATATTTGCGATGATATCTAATGCTCGATAATCATCATTTGCTACTGAGAAATTGATAATATCTTCAAGAGTCTCGGCACTTAGACCATTCAAAAGCGAATGGTCTAGCACGATGCTTTCAATGAGGTTAGCAATAGAGGAATTGTTGATAGCAACACTTAACATAGCAACGTTCCTTTAATTGAATCAGCGTTCAGTTTGTTATTAGTCGCAATATCAAGCATTTCCATTAAATCATCATCAGTATCATGCTTGCCTGAACTCAGGGTATCTAAAACAAACACTGCTGATTGATACCAATGAGCCACAATATCTAAAAAAGATTCCCCATCATCAATACTTTCAACAACAAGGCGTATCGCCATTAATAACTGCAAAAGAGATGTCGAGATAGTGTATGTCAACTGGTCAAATTCTAATGATTCAGAAACTTCATTATCAGTAGTCACCTGCTGAACAAAACCATGATCGAAATGCTCTGGAATGTTGCTTATGCCGTGGTTATTCAAGAACTCTTCGATGTCTTGAGCGCTCATATTCACAGCATCAAGTCGGTACACTGAATCTTTCATGGCTTCAAGTAAAATAGCGTTCTGAAACTGACGTATCCAACGTGCATTAAAGAAGTCCATGAGTGGTTTAGGAAGGTAAGATGTCAGTAGTTTTGCATCTTTCTTTTCATGACCAAGCGCCTCGGCAACTGCATCCATTGAACGTGTTTCCAAGTAAATTTGAAAACCTCTGTGTCGTCTAATTGAACGTAATGAATGAATGTCAGAAATAGTTTTGGCATATTTCAAAGTGATATCGCTGCTCTTATCAAAGAGTGACTTATCTTGAAGCCAATCACAAAAATCACTTGCATTGTGAAGAGTGGTATTGAGATTGCTTGGGCGCAATACACTGGCAGAGGTTGCGGTCAAAATCATCTTTCTCCAATTCACATCCCCTTTCTGTTTCAGGTATTCACGACTCATGCGAGTGTGCTGTATCAAAAACTCAACTATAGATTTAGAAAAATCATTGAGCACTACTTCTTGCTGCGCATTGGTAGCTCCTTTACGTGATTTGTAACTGACCGCAATGTGCTGATGACCAACTTGCTTGTAGCCCACCATATTGCCATTTACATCAAATAAGTCCCACTTTGCTAACCAAGAAGGTGTTATCAGAGGGTGCTCTATCACAAGAAGCGTCAAAAGAACATTCAGTGTTGATTTGGTTGGTAAATTTAACTCTGTGTTGAGTTGACTAGCGTCACCGTAAAACCCCAAGAATGATAGATAACCTACGTCTTTTGCAGCTATGCCGTGTGCATAAAAGGTTGCTACTGTATTGGCTAGCTTATCTGTACCGACAAGGTTGTAAAATTGATGATTATGACTATTACTACTGAGTGGCTTGACGGCGCCTTTGCTCTGAAAAACTTTATTTCTCTCCTCTCGCTCTAAGAGCTCCTCAAATTTCAAAAGACACACATGCTTGATATGCGCTAAGTCTCCTTCTACACGTTGCTGAATAATAGAAACAGCATCTTCATCCTTAATCTTGAGTGGGATGTTAGCAAACCATCTCAGGCTTTCTGACTGCGTTGCATTGCCACCAATCGAAAAGGTGGGCGCTGCATCTTTTGGGTCTTTCCAGTCTGGAACGATGAATGGCTTGTGAGGCTCAGAGAAAACACCCGTGTTGATAAAGCACTCGGTATAATAGCAAATGGCACTTCGCCACCTAGTATGAAAATTCTTTGGGCAGTTCTGGGCTGCTTGGGAGCGCACAAATAGCACTTTAAACACCTTGTGGAAAAATAGCTGCACATGATTACGACTTAGAAGAGCTTCTATTGTTAGTCCGTCTCTTTCGTTATAAACAGTGGAGAAACCCACAAAAAGTCTCTTGAGTTCTTTTGATGCCTGACCCAGAGATGATGATTTTTGTGTATAAGCATGGTTTTTTAGAGCAAGATAAACTTTGTTTGTAAACGCCTCACCAAAGTTCACATAAAGCGTATCAAGATAAACCTCCATTTTTTTACCTTCTTTAGATACCACCGGCCAACCATTTAAGTAATCAGCTTTGGCTTTATCTACCTTAAGCTTTCGAAACTGAGCTAAACAGCGAGAAGCGTCCTCTGAAATTTGGTTTGCCGAGAGCTGTACTACATCAAGGGTTAAATGCTTATCTTGCGCAATGTAGCGGAAAAGGTTTTTGAGGTTACGACCAAGCGCATACCTTCGATTGATAGTGATATCATCATTGTTATAAACAAAACCAATGAGCGACTGGAAGTGTGAATTAAGTGAAACTGCGTTATTCAATATTTCCAATGCACTGTAGTTACCTTGTCCAACCAAGTAGCAGTAAGCCGCATAAAGATTCAATGCTGACTGTATTGAATCTTTAGGAACTGAGGATTCAGCAGCAAGTGCTAGGTAATTAGAGTATTCCGCTGACAGTGCTGTTTTTAATAAAGAAAGTTCATTTAGTGTTTTTACATTCACAATCAGCTCCCATGGATTGACAACTAATAATCACTTTAGTTGCCATGGTGATTATCGTCAACATAAAACAAGGTTAAAAAAAGGCAAATTTTCTCTAACAATCAATGTGTTATAGCTATTTTGATAACTTATGATTATTGGGTTTACAGGAATCTCATCTAAGAACAATAAGCCGTTATGCGCTAAAGAGATCTCTCCGGGGCGAGGCACCGAACCACCACCCACTAATGCCGCCATTGAACTGGAATGGTGAGGAGAGCGAAAAGGTCGTTGCTTCCAGTTGTATTGATTGATTTCTTGTTGCGTTAACGAGGCCACCGACGCGGTTTCCATCGCTTCGTCATCACTCATTTCAGGTAATAGGTCACGCAGTCGAGAAGCGAGCATAGTTTTTCCGGTTCCGGGTGGGCCAAGAAACAATAAGTTATGATTCCCAGCAGCGGCTATCTCTAGAGCTCGCTTTCCTTGTTGTTGGCCGATAATATCTTGTAGGTCGCGAAGCACTGAAACATCAGCCTGATGATGTTCCGTTCTATATAGCCCAAGCTGAGCCTGTCCACACATGTCAGCACAAACCTCCAACAAGGTTTGTGCAGATTTATGCGCTCCCTTGCCCACCAGCGCAGCCTGATCACCGTTATGATGTGGGACAACTAAGCATCGCTCTACACTGTCGGCGGCTAACGTCGCAGGCAAAACGCCCTTTACCGAGCGAAGTTCTCCTGACAATGCCAACTCACCGATAAATTCATGTTGAGCTATTTTTGATGTCGGAAGCTGATCTGACGCCACCAAAATCCCAAGCGCGATGGGCAGGTCAAAACGGCCACCTTCTTTGGGCAAATCGGCTGGGGCGAGATTGACCGTGATTCTTTTCGATGGAAACTCAAAGCGAGAATTGATGATCGCGCTTCTCACTCGGTCTTTAGATTCCTTGACCGTTGTTTCAGGTAGACCCACCAGCGTGAAGCCAGGCATTCCGTTGCTTATATGCACCTCAACGGTCACTTCTGGCGCCTCTACACCCACACTAGCTCGGCTATGAATTATCGCGAGTCCCATAACTTTCCTTTGTCTTTGATTTAAAAGTATTCGCTCTGGATATTCGTTGCTCACCAAAGCGATAAGGTTGTTATATAGCTTGGTGGAATGGTATTTTAATGTGAAAAAAGAATGACATTTCCCTTGTCATGCGGCAGATTTGTGTGATAACACTAGAGATGTAGACATTTACTGAAGACAATAAACGAGAAAACTCGAATATTATGATTTTTAACGCTCGCATTTACGCACTGATTAACCTGATTATCGTAGTCATTATTAAGACTGCGCGGGGGCGAGTGGGAAGAAAGTAACCACGAATTAGAAAAAACCCCCGCACTGACAAGTCCGGGGGTTTTTTCTAATTTAAACATTCGATTTTTATATTTTTGAGCATTTTCGGCTTTGCCGATTTACAGGAAGAATGGGAGCACAAGATGTGCAGAGACAAAGGAAACAGTTACCAAAATAAAGGTAATACGGGAGAATTCCGATGAAAGGCGCAGAACTAGTCGTATCCGCACTCAAGCAACAAGGAATTGAGACCGTATTTGGTTACCCCGGTGGTGCCATCATGCCAATCTACGATGCACTCTATGACGGCGGGGTTGAACATATCCTATGTCGCCATGAGCAAGGCGCCGCTATGGCCGCGATCGGCATGGCTAGAGCAACACAAGATGTCGCTGTTTGTATGGCAACCTCGGGACCAGGTGCAACCAACCTAGTCACTGGCCTTGCTGATGCCTTTATGGATTCAATCCCATTGGTTGCTATCACAGGTCAGGTTGCAAGTTCCCACATTGGTACCGATGCATTCCAAGAAATGGATGTGATTGGTATGTCTCTGTCATGTACTAAACACAGCTACCTAGTAACTGATATTGAAGAGCTAGCTCCAACCCTCGCTGAAGCGTTTGTGGTAGCAAAGTCTGGCCGCCCTGGCCCGGTTATCGTCGATATCGCTAAAGACGTTCAACTAGCAGAAGCACCTGTTAACGCTCTTCCTGAATTTACTCCACCCGCAATTCCTGTTGCGACAACTGATGCCATTGAACAGGCACAGTACTTTTTGTCTCAAGCGACCCGTCCTGTTTTATACGTAGGTGGTGGTGTTCAACTTGCTAAAGCAACCGATGCGGTTCGTGAGTTTTTACGCCTAAACCCAATGCCAGCAGTAAGCACACTGAAAGGCTTGGGCACTATCGAACGTGACGACCCACACTACCTTGGCATGCTGGGTATGCACGGCACTAAAGCCGCTAACCTTGTGGTTCAAGAGAGTGACCTGTTGATTGTTGTCGGTGCTCGTTTTGATGACCGAGTAACTGGCAAACTCGATACCTTTGCGCCGCATGCTAAGGTTATCCATATCGATATCGATGCCGCTGAGTTCAGCAAACTGCGTCTTGCCAATGCGCCAATTCGCGGTGACATCAACAAGATCATGCCTCAACTAGAGCTAAGCCAAGACATCTCCTCTTGGGTTCATCACTCTGAAGGTCTTCGTAGCTCATTCAAATGGCGTTACGACCACCCTGGTGATCTGATTTTTGCTCCACTGCTGTTGAAGCAACTGTCAGACATGATGCCAGCAAGCTCTATCGTATCGACTGATGTGGGCCAACACCAAATGTGGGCAGCTCAGCACATTCAGCCTCGCGATCCACAGAACTTCATTACCTCTGCCGGTTTAGGCACCATGGGCTTTGGCTTGCCAGCTGCAATGGGTGCATCGGTTGGGCGTCCTGACGACCAATCTATACTTATCTCTGGTGACGGCTCGTTCATGATGAACATTCAAGAGCTTGGCACATTGAAGCGTCGTCAGATCCCAGTGAAGATGGTACTGCTTAATAACTCTCGTTTGGGCATGGTTCGCCAATGGCAATCGCTGTTCTTTGATGGCCGCCACAGTGAAACTATCTTAGATGACAACCCTGATTTCGTGATGCTAGCGAAAGCGTTCGATATCCCGGGCAAAACCATCACTCGTAAAGAAGAAGTAGAACCAGCATTGAAAGAGATGCTAGAGAGCAAAACCGCTTACCTACTTCATGTTCTTATCGATGAAGAAGAAAACGTATGGCCACTAGTACCGCCAGGTGCTTCAAACAGTGAGATGTTGGAGAACACATAACATGAAAAGATACCTATTAGACATCAAAGCCGATGATAAGCCTGTACTACTAGAGCGTGTTCTTCGTGTTATCCGCCACCGTGGCTTCATTGTTAAGCAAGTTGCGGGCACTCAAAACCACGAAAGCAAAGTGGCGAGTGTTGAGATCATCGTAGACAGTGACCGTCCGATCTCGTTCTTGGTAAACCAAATCGAAAAGCTGTGGGATGTACGTACCGTTGACGTTATCTCGATCAGCCGTAATGAACTGCCAAACAACAACTTACAACAAAAGATAAACGCATAAGGAACCGCAAACATGACAGCTAAAACAGCAGACTATATTTGGTTTAACGGTGAGATGGTTCCTTGGGCAGAGGCGAACGTTCACGTCCTGACTCACGCAATGCACTACGGTACTTCTGTGTTTGAAGGTGTTCGTTGTTACAACACACCAAAAGGGCCGGTTATCTTCCGTCACCCTGAACATGCTAAGCGCCTAAAAGACTCAGCAAAAATCTATCGCTTCCCTATTCCTTACACTGAGGAAGAAATTATGGAAGCGACTCGCGAAACGCTACGCCAAAATAAGCTAGAGTCAGCGTACATCCGCCCTCTAGGTTTCGTAGGTAACGTTGGTTTGGGTGTCTGCCCGCCAGAAAATACTGAGATGGAACTGATCATCGCTGCTTTCCCTTGGGGGTCTTACCTAGGCGAAGAAGCACTAGAAAACGGCGTTGATGCAATGATTTCTAGCTGGAACCGTGCCGCTCCAAACACGATCCCAACCGCAGCAAAAGCCGGTGGTAACTACCTATCTTCACTATTAGTTGGTGGCGAAGCTCGCCGTCATGGTTACGATGAAGGCATCGCACTGAGTGTTGATGGTTACCTTTCTGAAGGGGCTGGTGAGAACATCTTTGTGGTACGTAACGGCGTGCTATCCACACCACCAGCGACCAGTGCGATTCTGCCGGGTATCACGCGTGATTCGATCATGACACTAGCAAAAGACATGGGTTATGAGATCCGTGAAGAGAACATTGCTCGTGAAGCGCTATACCTTGCTGATGAAGTATTCATGACAGGCACAGCGGCGGAAATCGTTCCGGTTCGTAGCGTAGACAAAATTACAGTAGGTGAAGGCAAACGCGGTCCTATCACTGAAAAAGTTCAAGCGGCTTACTTTGGTCTATTCAATGGCACCACTGAAGATAAGTGGGGCTGGTTAGACTACGTTTATCCAGCAGGCCAAACTTCAGAAAACCAAACGCAAACAACTAAGTAAGCAACAGCCAAATATTTTATAAGGATTTAAGCAATGCCAATCTATCGTTCAGCAACGACTACCCACGGACGCAACATGGCTGGTGCGCGCGCTTTATGGCGTGCAACTGGCGTTAAAGATGATGACTTCGGTAAGCCAATCATCGCAGTTGTAAACTCGTTCACTCAATTCGTACCAGGCCACGTTCACCTTAAAGATATGGGTCAACTGGTTGCGGGTGAAATCGAGAAAGCGGGCGGTATCGCTAAAGAATTCAACACCATCGCAGTCGATGATGGTATCGCAATGGGCCACGGCGGCATGCTGTACTCACTGCCATCACGTGAGCTTATCGCGGATTCAGTAGAATACATGGTCAATGCACACTGTGCGGATGCGATGGTGTGTATCTCTAACTGTGACAAAATCACTCCGGGAATGATGATGGCAGCAATGCGCCTTAACATCCCAGTGATCTTTGTATCAGGCGGCCCAATGGAAGCGGGTAAAACTAAGCTTTCAGATCAAATCATCAAGCTAGACCTTGTTGACGCAATGATCCAAGGTGCCGATCCAACCATTTCTGATGAGCAAAGTGAGCAAGTAGAGCGTTCTGCGTGTCCGACATGTGGTTCATGTTCAGGTATGTTCACAGCGAACTCAATGAACTGTCTAACAGAAGCGCTTGGTCTATCTCAGCCAGGTAACGGTTCTATGCTAGCAACCCACGCAGACCGTGAAGAGCTATTCATCAATGCTGGTAAGCGCATCGTTGACCTAACCAAGCGTTACTACGAGCAAGATGACGAATCAGCACTGCCTCGTAACATCGCAAACCGCGCAGCATTTGAAAACGCGATGGCACTGGATATCGCAATGGGCGGTTCTAGTAACACCGTTCTTCACCTATTGGCAGCAGCTCAAGAAGGTGAAGTCGACTTTGATATGGGTGATATCGACGAGATGTCTCGCCGCGTTCCACACCTATGTAAGGTTGCGCCTTCAACACCTAAATACCACATGGAAGACGTTCACCGCGCTGGTGGTGTTATGGCTATCCTAGGTGAACTAGACCGCGCAGGCCTACTGAACAACCAAACTCGCACTGTACTTGGCCTAAGCATGCAAGAGCAGCTAGCTCAATACGACATCATGCAGACAGAAGACGAAGCGGTACTTAAGTTCTTCCGCGCGGGCCCAGCAGGTATTCGTACCACCAAAGCCTTCTCACAAGATTGCCGTTGGGATCGTCTTGATGACGACCGTAAAGAAGGTTGTATCCGTACTAAAGAGAATGCATTCAGCCAAGAAGGTGGCCTAGCCGTACTTTCAGGCAACATCGCCGTTGACGGTTGTATCGTTAAGACAGCAGGTGTTGATGAAGAGAACCTGAAATTCCAAGGTCCTGCTATCGTATTTGAAAGCCAAGACACAGCCGTAGACGGCATCTTAGCGGGTAAAGTAAAAGCAGGCGAAGTGGTTGTTATCCGTTACGAAGGTCCTAAAGGTGGTCCGGGCATGCAAGAAATGCTCTACCCAACTACCTACCTAAAATCTATGGGTCTAGGTAAGTCTTGTGCTCTTCTAACTGACGGACGTTTCTCTGGCGGTACATCCGGTTTGTCTATCGGTCACGCTTCTCCAGAAGCAGCAAGTGGCGGTGTGATTGGTCTAGTAAACACTGGCGATATCATCACTATCGACATCCCTAGCCGTTCAATCACACTTGATGTGCCTGAAGCCGAGCTAGAAGCGCGTCGTGTTAAGCAAGACGCACTAGGCTGGAAACCAGAAAACCGTCAGCGTGAAGTTTCATTCGCACTGAAAGCTTACGCAAGCATGGCAACCAGTGCCGACAAAGGCGCCGTGCGTGATAAGTCTAAGCTAGAGGGCTAGTCTATGAGTGATGACACGGTCAGTCCCCAAAAACAAACTGGCGCAGATTATCTGCGTCAGATCCTGAGAGCGCCAGTTTACGAAGCCGCAATCGTGACACCTCTGCAAGAGATGCCTCGCTTAAGTGCTCGCATTGGTAATCAGGTTCAGCTAAAGCGTGAAGACCGTCAGCCGGTCCACTCGTTCAAGCTACGTGGTGCCTACAACATGGTATCAAGCCTTTCAGAGCAACAGAAAGCCGCAGGTGTGATTGCAGCATCGGCAGGTAACCATGCTCAAGGTATGGCGCTGTCCGGTTCTAAGCTTGGTATTCAAACCACGATTGTGATGCCAAAAACCACACCAGACATCAAGGTTGATGCGGTACGTGGCTTTGGCGGTAACGTAGTTCTACACGGCAGCAACTTTGATGAAGCTAAAGCTGAAGCAGAACGTCTTTCTGCTGAACATGGCTTTACCTTTGTACCGCCTTTCGATCACCCACTGGTGATTGCCGGACAGGGCACGATGGGTATGGAGATGCTGCAGCAGAATGGTCATATGGATTACATCTTTGTGCCGGTTGGTGGTGGTGGCTTAGCTGCGGGTGTTGCTGTATTAGTAAAACAGCTGATGCCAGAGATTAAAGTCATTGCAGTAGAACCAGAAGATTCGTCTTGCTTAAAAGCGGCCCTCGATGCCGGTGAACCTGTGGTACTGGATCAGGTCAGTATGTTTGCTGATGGTGTTGCGGTTAAACGCATTGGTGAAGAGACATTCCGTCTTTGCCAACAGTACATTGACGGTCACATTGCAGTCTCTAGCGATGAGATATGCTCTGCGGTGAAAGACATCTTTGAAGACACTCGTGCGATTGCTGAACCTTCAGGAGCGCTTGCTCTGGCTGGTTTGAAAAAGTTTGCTGAACAGAACCAACTGCAAGACAAGCAATTAGCAACGGTATTGTCTGGTGCTAACACCAACTTCCACGGTCTGCGTTATGTCTCTGAACGTTGTGAACTAGGTGAGAAGCGAGAAGGTCTACTTGCGGTTACGATTCCAGAGCGACAAGGAGCATTCCTAGAGTTCTGTAATATTATTGGTGGTCGAGCGGTAACTGAGTTTAACTACCGCCACAACGACGAAAGCCTAGCGAATATCTTCGTTGGTGTACGCCTACAAGGTGGTCAAGAAGAACTCGAACACATCATCAATGACTTACGTGAGGGCGGCTACCCGGTTGTCGATCTCTCTGATGATGAGATGGCAAAACTGCACATTCGCTACATGATTGGCGGTAAACCATCGAAGCCACTGAAAGAACGCCTATACAGCTTTGAGTTCCCAGAGTACCCAGGTGCATTGATTAAATTCCTTGATACCTTAGGGACACACTGGAATATCAGCCTATTCAATTACCGTAACCACGGTGCCGACTACGGCCGTGTATTGTGTGGCTTTGAACTTGATGACGATGATTTGGCTCAGTTCTCAACACATCTACGAGAGCTTGGCTATCAGTGTAAAGATGAAACCGATAACCCTTCCTACAAGTTCTTCTTGTCATAAGAGTTAACGACCGAATCCAAAAAGAGCGAGTATTTACTCGCTCTTTTTATTGGTGCTGATTCAGCTCAAGCTTGAAAAGGATCTTCTTGTAAACAGATCATTAGATCGCCTTGCGATGATCCAACCAATCTTGGTGAAGTTGCTCACTCGATCCTAGGTACTTCACCATCCATTCGATCAGTTTATGGTTATCGTCTTTTCGCCATACCAAACAACAATGACTCTGCGGACTCGGTTCAGGCAGTATTTTCTCCACCAGCAGGCCTTGTTCGATAATTGGCGCGGCAATGTGCCTTGGCATATAACCCACTCCTACTCCATTTTTAAGACACTCTATGGCGCTATACCAGTTGGGTAACAACAGGCGTCTTTGACTTGAGTAGTGACCTGTGTGTCGCTTGGGGAGCACACTAGAGGTATCGTCCAAACATATCGCGGGATACTGGCTAACAAATTCTTCGTTGAGGTTTTGCTCTCGCACACACGGGTGACTTGGCGACATTACAAACGCCCAATCTAGGCGTCCCATATCTTTAACCTCAAAGTCGCCACCGACCGGTATCGCTGAGGTTGCGCCAATCACAATATCCGCTCTGCCCTGTGCAATCGCTTCCCATGAGCCGTTGAATACCTCCATGTTGATCTGAAGTTCGGCAAACTCAAAGGTTTGATAGAACTCTTCAATCATCGGCTTCATCTTGTCGAGCTTCACCACATTATCGAGCGTCAGACGCAAGGTTTTCTTCCAACCTCGAGCTGCTCGACGAGTCTGGGCACTGACCTCTTCCATTTGCCTCAGTAGTGCACGCGCCTCTTCAATGAACAGTTCACCTGCCGGAGTGAGCTCAACCTTTCTCGGTAAACGCCTGAAAAGCAGCACATCCAGTTCTTGTTCGACCTGTCTGACACCATAACTGATCGCCGAGGGCACTTTGTGCAACTGCTCAGCCGCCGCGGTAAAACTGCCCAAGCGCGCTACCGTATCGAGCATTTCTAAAGAGGATTTAGAGAACATAAGCCTTCAAATTTTTTGATTGATAACCACATATTTTAGCGTTTTATTTTATCAGGTCTGAAAAATAGAATGTCAGCATAAATAAACAGGGGCCTTCACTTCTGTATATCAAACAATTTTTTTGATGATAAAAACATCATTACCTTTAGCTTAATGGCATCTTATGAATATTTCTAAATTTCAATTGGTCTACCTTGCAGTTCTTTCAATGCTTGGCTTTATTGCGACCGATATGTACCTTCCTGCATTTAAGGCAATGGAAGTTGATTTCGCAACCGGCCCAGAGCAGATTGCCCTGTCTTTAACGGTATTCCTTGGCGGTATGGCAATGGGTCAGCTTCTTTGGGGTCTGGCGAGTGACAAGTATGGTCACCGTAATACGCTGGCGGTTGGTCTTGTTATCTTTACTGCAGCTTCATTCGGCTTAGCATTCAGCACCGAGGTATGGCATCTACTGACACTGCGCTTCATTCAAGCGATCGGCGTATGTGCTCCTGCGGTAATCTGGCAAGCAATGGTTATCAAGCGTTACTCACAAAGCAGTAGCCAACAAATTTTTGCAACCATCATGCCTTTGGTTGCGCTATCTCCTGCATTAGCACCTCAGCTAGGTGTGTTACTGGCGGATAGCTTTGGCTGGCACAGCATCTTCATCACATTAACCTTGATGGGTGCACTGCTAGTGGCGACAACAATGGCTCAACCAAAAGAAGCGCCTGAAGTAAAACAGACATCGATTAAGACAGACATCAAGATGTTGCTTAAATCAAAGCCTTACATGGGTAATGTCTTAATGTTTGCTTCAGCATCTGCAGCGTTCTTCGCTTACCTAACGGGTATGCCAGAGATCATGGCTCAACTAGGTTATGAAGCAAAAGACATCGGTTTGAGCTTTATCCCACAAACAATCGCGTTCATGGCGGGTGGTTACTTCGGTAAGCAAGCAGTGAAGAAATATGGCGATGGCGTTGTACTAAGAAACCTTATCGGTTTGTTCAGTGTAGCGGCGATGCTTATCTTTATCGCATCACAGTGGGAACTGACGTCAATCTGGCCTCTACTTGCGCCTTTCTGTTTGATTGCTGTCGCAAACGGCGCACTTTACCCAATCGTAGTAAACCGTGCTCTATCAAGCGCTAAACAAAGCCCAGCAACAGCTGCTGGTCTACAAAACAGCCTGCAAATCAGTATCAGTGGCCTATCAAGTGCATTGGTCGCGGCAATGGCTAGCCAAGCACTAAGCGCGACGGGTATTGCCGTTGTGATCTGTTTGGGTGCGTTGTGGGTTGGCTATATTGTTTCGAACAAAGAGCTTTCTGAACACTTCGCGACACCTGACAACTCTCGAGTGGTCGCTGACGAGAAACAAGACTAATTTCTGGATTAACGAAAACAAAAAAGAGCGAGATTACTCGCTCTTTTTTTATATCTAAATTTTACTTCTACTTATTTTGCAGCAACTTCACCATCGACTACTTCTAACGCTGGCGCTTTATGGCGGCTATATTCATCATAGTTAACCACTCGGCTGCGGCCCATATCTTTCGCCATGTACAAAGCATTATCGGCCATCTTAACCAGAGACTCGGTATCAGACGCTGGCTTAGGATAAGTGGCGACACCTATCGAAACACCCAACTGACCTAATGACAGACCTTTATGCTCAAGGTGCATTGAACGCACCGTATCACATAAGGTTTGACCAAACTCCGTCGCTTCTTGCATTGAATAATGTGGAAGCAGTACCGCTAACTCCTCACCACCGAGTCGGCAAGCAATCTCGTCTTCGCTAACACTCTGTTTGAGCAGTGCGCTGATCTCTTTCAATACGAAGTCACCTGCATCATGACCAAAGTTGTCATTGAAGCGTTTGAAGTGATCCAAATCGAGCATCAATAGCGATAATGGCTGCTCGCTGGTGGGCGAATTCATTGAGTGCTCTTCCAGTTTTTGTTCGAAGAAACGACGGTTGAATAAGCCAGTCAGCGGATCGCTCAATGCTTGAGAACGCAGTTTCTCTTGCAAGCTGAGGTTGGCTAAAGCGAGCCCCAAGTGTTCAGAAACACTAAAAGCCAACTGTTCGATAATCGGATCAATCTTGATATCACCTTGACCAAAATAGAGGTGCATAATGCCAATGGTATTGCCGTGCGCCGTCAGCGGAATACACAAGGTTTGATTGTTGTCCATTTCATGCATGTGACCACAAGTAAGAGAATGAAAATCGTTATTCGATAGATGAGCACGCCCTTTGCGCAGCGACCAGCACTCTTCCGGAGCAAAGCTGACACTGCCTGGCCATGTTTCTCCCCAATCAAGCTGAGTGATCAACTGGTTACGAGATGCACGCATCAAAGAAACACTGCCATTCACCTGACCAAGAATACGCGGCAAGATATCTGAAACGATCTGCTGCGCCTCAACCATGTTGCTGCACGCGGCCAGCATAGTCGCAAGGCGATGCATCAGCTCAATTTCATGGGTTCTTTGGCGAATGCGCTCATCTTGCTTCTTCTGTTCTTCCTCCACTCGATGAACAATTTGGCGATTGCTCACGTAAGAGGTGCCAATCAAGAAACTCAAACTCAGCAACACCATCCCAACCAGAATCCCCATCAATTGGAAATTCATCTGTTTCAGTTGATGCATTGGCGAAGAGATCACGATAACGAAGTCTTGTCCGTTAACGCTCTCTTTCATTGAATAATAGATTCGGTCGATAGAGGTAACAGTACTAAAACGGACATCACTGCCAGTACCTTGTTGAAGGGCTTGCTTGAATTCAGGGCGGTTACCGTGATTTTCGACTCTAGCTAGTGCATGGTCTGAAAGATCCGTATCACCAATCACGACACCATCAGGACTGATCACTTGGATTCGAAGTCGAGTGTTGGCTTGCGTTAAGTCTCCGATGTAATCATCGACATCCATATCAGCTGTTAATAACTGACTATCTTCACGAATTTCATAGATAACATCTGACATCAAAGAGACAAGGTGATCACGCTCATTCTCAACAACCAGCTTTTCCAACGTTACATAAAAGCCATAGAGACCTATTAACATTGAAAAAGACAAAATAATGATCGGCAATGTTTGCCATTTCTTTTCAACCAATATCACCGTACATCAACCCATTTATACCGAACTACTGCCCGAATATTAACAATCTATTAAAAAAATACAATTGCCAAATTGATTATTTTGTTAGCAGTGAGTGACCGATACAAAAAAGCCAGTAGCGATGCTACTGGCTTTCGTAAGAATATCTTTTGAACGTTAGAGATTATTTCTTAGTTGGACGTTTCCAATCAGCAATCTTACGCTCTTTCGCACGGCTGATAACCAGCTCATTTTCAGAAACATCGCGTGTTACGGTAGAGCCAGCTCCAACGGTAGCACCATTACCAATCGTAACAGGCGCGATTAATTGGCTGTCTGAACCAACGAATACGTCGTCGCCAATGATGGTCTTAAACTTATTCGCACCATCATAATTACAAGTAATTGCACCCGCCCCTACGTTTACACGCTGACCAATTTCAGCATCCCCAAGATAAGTCAGGTGGTTGGCTTTAGAGCCTTCGCCAAGGCGAGTGTTCTTCACTTCAACAAAGTTACCGACGTGCGAATCGTTACGCATGTCTGCACCAGGGCGTAGGCGAGTAAATGGACCAACCGTACAGTCTTCACCAACAGTCGCTCCTTCGATTACGCTGTATGGACGAATAACTGTGTTGTCATCGATCTCACAGTCTTTCAGCACGCAGCCAGTGCCGATAACCACGTTATCGCCAATGCTTACGCTGCCTTCGATGATAACGTTAGTATCAATCTCAACGTCCATACCGCACTGCAGTTCACCACGCAGATCAAAGCGGCTTGGGTCGCGTAGCATCACGCCTTGCTTCAATAGCTTATCGGCTTGCGTAGCTTGGTAAGCGCGCTCTAGGCGAGCCAGTTGCGAACGATCGTTAACGCCTTCCACTTCAATTGGGCTTACTGGGTGTACCGCTTCAACTGCACGACCTTCGTCGTGAGCCGCAGCGATAACGTCAGTCAGGTAATATTCACCCTGTGCGTTGTCGTTGCTTAGACCTGACAACCAGCGCTTCAGATCGCCACCAGTCGCCACCATAACGCCGGTATTGATCTCTTTGATAAGCTTCTGCTCATCCGTTGCATCTTTCTGTTCAACGATAGCCACAACAGGGCCATTACGACGAATAATACGTCCGTAGCCCATCGGGTTGTCTAACACGACAGTAAGTAGCGCGATGCCACCGTTTGGTTGAGCGTCTAATAGGTTTTCAATGGTTTCAGGTGAGATTAGTGGAACATCACCGTAGAGCACCAATACTTTTTCATCATCAGCGAAATGTGCAGATGCTTGATCCACAGCGTGACCTGTGCCGAGCTGTTCAGCTTGCAGTGCCCAGTTTACAGATTCTTCAGCTAAGGTGGCCTTCATCTGATCACCACCGTGGCCGTAAACCAGGTTGATGTTTTGAGCGCCTAGACCATTACATATATCGATAACATGTTTCACCATTGGCTTACCCGCAAGTGTGTGCAGAACCTTTGGTGTGTTTGAATACATGCGAGTGCCTTTGCCCGCCGCGAGAATTACCGCGCTAAACTTCATTGTAAACCTATCCAACGTTATTTTTATTAAGCCGATATTGTAACCGTTTTTGGGCAAAAAATTAAATCGCAATAACCATTTAACCGGTAGTGATACGTAAAAGAAGCATTTTTGAGAATCTAAAAATGCAAAAAGGCGACCCTTAGGTCGCCTTTATCTCAGAGTCTGTAATCTTAAAAAGATTAACGACGCTGTTTTGTCAGTTCGATAACTCGTAACTGAGCAATGGCTTTAGCCAGTTCACCGGCCGCTTGTGCGAAGTCTATGTCGCCATGCTGATTTTGGATATTCTCCACAGCCTTGCGCTTAGCTTCTTCCGCCTTTGCTGCGTCTAGCTCTTCACCACGGATAGCTGTATCAGCCAGTACAGTTGCTGTACCAGGCTGAACTTCTACCATACCACCAGAAACATAAATTATTTCTTCGTGGCCGTGCTGCTTAACAATACGCACCATGCCAGGCTTGATAGCGGTCAGCAGTGGACAGTGACCATGGAAAATACCAAGTTCACCCTCACTACCGGTCACCTGAAACGTCTCAACAAGGCCTGAGAAAATTTGTTTCTCTGCACTTACAACGTCTAGGTGAAAGGTTATTGCTGCCATATCGCCTCCTAGTTAGCCTTATAGCTTCTTAGCATTCTCGATAGCTTCGTCAATTGCACCACAGTACATGAACGCTTGCTCTGGAATGTCATCGTATTCACCAGATAGAAGACCTTGGAAGCCACGTAGAGTCTCTTTAAGAGGTACGTAAATGCCTGGGTCACCTGTAAATACTTCCGCTACGTGGTAAGGCTGAGTTAGGAACTTCTCAATCTTACGAGCACGAGATACAACTTGCTTATCTTCTTCAGATAGCTCGTCCATACCTAGGATAGCAATGATATCTTTCAGCTCTTTATAGCGCTGAAGAGTAGACTGAACGCCACGAGCGATGTCGTAGTGCTCTTGTCCAACTACCAATGGATCCAGTTGACGTGAAGTAGAATCTAGCGGGTCGATCGCAGGGTATAGACCCATAGATGCGATGTTACGGTTAAGTACAACCGTTGCATCCAAGTGAGCGAACGTTGTTGCTGGAGACGGGTCAGTCAAGTCATCCGCAGGTACGTATACCGCCTGTACAGACGTGATAGAACCAGCTTTAGTTGACGTGATACGCTCTTGTAGAACACCCATTTCTTCAGCCAGTGTAGGTTGGTAACCTACCGCAGAAGGCATACGACCTAGAAGTGCTGATACTTCAGTACCTGCTAGTGTGTAACGGTAGATGTTATCAACGAACAGTAGAACGTCACGACCTTCGTCACGGAAGCGCTCTGCCATTGTTAGGCCAGTCAGGGCAACACGTAGACGGTTACCTGGTGGCTCGTTCATCTGACCGTAAACCATCGCTACTTTTGATTCTTCAGGTTTTTCGATGTTTACAACACCTGCTTCCTGCATCTCAAAGTAGAAATCGTTACCTTCACGAGTACGCTCACCTACACCTGCAAATACAGATAGGCCTGAGTGTTGAAGTGCGATGTTGTTGATAAGTTCCATCATGTTAACGGTCTTACCTACACCAGCACCACCGAATAGACCGATTTTACCACCCTTAGCGAATGGACAAATCAAGTCGATTACTTTAACACCAGTTTCTAGAAGAGCTGTCTCGTTAGACTGCTCTTCGTAGCTTGGAGCTTCACGGTGAATGGCGTAATGCTCTTCAGCACCAATCTCGCCACACTCATCAATCGCGTCACCTAGGACATTCATGATACGACCCAATGTCTTAGTACCTACTGGTACTGAGATTGGAGCGCCAGTATTTTCAACTGTCAAACCACGACGTAAACCATCAGAGCTACCCATTACGATTGCGCGAACTACGCCACCGCCAAGTTGTTGCTGAACTTCAAGAACTAGACGTTCTTGTACTTCATTAACATTCAGAGCGTCGTATACACGAGGTACTTCACCCTGTGGGAACTCTACGTCGACTACCGCACCGATGATCTGTACGATCTTACCTGTAGCCATCGTTAATCCTCTAACTATTTAGTTTTACCTAAGCTTAAACCGCAGCTGCGCCTGAAACGATCTCAGAAAGTTCTTGTGTAATTGCCGCTTGACGCGCTTTGTTGTACACAAGTTCTAAGTCATCAATAATGTCACCAGCGTTATCTGTTGCTGATTTCATAGCAATCATTCGAGCCGCTTGCTCACAAGCAAGGTTCTCGACCACACCTTGATATACTTGAGATTCGACGTAGCGAACCAGTAGTGCATCTAGTAGTGGTTTTGGCTCAGGCTCATAAATGTAGTCCCAAGCATGATCGCGTTTCATGTCTTCGCTGTCTGATTTAGGCAAAGGAAGTAATTGATCGATCGTTGGTTCTTGTACCATAGTGTTTTCAAACTTGTTGAACACTACGAACAGGCGATCCAATTCGCCTTCATCATATTTCTTCAGCATAACGCTTACAGAGCCAATCAAGTCTTCAAGGCTTGGGCGATCGCCCAGACCAGAAACTTGAGCTGCTACTTTCGCGCCGCTGTTGTTGAAAAATGCTGTCGCTTTTGAACCTACAATTGCAAGTTCAACGTCAGCACCTTTCTCAGACCAATCTTTCATGTCGTTCATGGCTTTTTTGAACAAGTTAATGTTCAAACCACCACAAAGACCACGGTCTGTAGAAACGATGATGTAACCAACACGTTTGGCTTCACGTTCCTCAAGATAAGGATGCTTATACTCGAGGCTACCATTAGCCAAATGACCGATCACTTTACGCATTGTTTCTGCATATGGACGAGTAGCTTCCATTGCGTCTTGAGAACGACGCATTTTTGAAGCTGCTACCATTTCCATTGCTTTCGTAATCTTCTGTGTGCTTTTAACACTACCGATTTTATTACGTATCTCTTTTGCGCCGGCCATCGTTACTCTCCGTTAATGGTATGAGGTGGCCCTAAGACCACCTACCAATTACCAGGTCTGGGTTGCCTTGAAATCGTCAACAAGCTTCTTCAGCTCAGCTTCGATTTCTTTATTGAAAGCACCCGTTGTGTCGATCTGTGTTGCTAGATCGGCATATTGACCACGAGCAAACGACAGTAAAGCAGCTTCAAAGTCTAGAACTTTAGAAAGTTCAACGTCTTGAAGGTATCCACGCTCTGCAGCGAAGATTACTAGAGCTTGGTCAAATACAGACATAGGAGCGTATTGCTTCTGCTTCATCAGTTCTGTAACTTTTTGACCATGGTCTAGCTGCTTCTTAGTCGCTTCATCAAGATCCGAAGAGAACTGAGCAAATGCTGCAAGTTCACGGTATTGAGCTAGAGCAGTACGGATACCGCCAGATAGCTTCTTGATGATTTTAGTCTGCGCCGAACCACCTACACGAGAAACTGAGATACCAGGGTCAACAGCTGGACGTACGCCCGCGTTGAATAGCTCAGTTTGTAGGAAGATCTGACCATCGGTAATCGAGATTACGTTCGTCGGTACGAATGCAGATACGTCACCAGCTTGCGTTTCGATGATAGGAAGAGCAGTTAAAGAACCCGTCTTGCCTTTCACTTCGCCTTTAGTGAATTCTTCTACGTAGTGTTCGCTTACACGAGCAGCACGCTCTAGTAGACGAGAGTGAAGGTAGAAAACATCACCAGGGAACGCTTCACGACCTGGTGGACGCTTAAGCAGTAGTGAGATCTGACGGTAAGCGACAGCTTGCTTAGATAGATCATCATAAACAATCAGTGCATCTTCACCGCGATCACGGAAGTATTCGCCCATCGCACAACCAGCATACGGTGCAAGGTATTGCAGCGCTGCAGATTCAGAAGCCGATGCAACAACAACAACAGTGTTTGCTAGTGCGCCGTGCTCTTCTAGTTTGCGAACTACGTTAGCAATAGTCGACGCTTTTTGGCCGATAGCTACGTAGATAGAGAAAATACCAGAATCTTTTTGGTTAATAATCGCATCGATCGCCATTGCTGTTTTACCAGTCTGACGGTCACCGATTACTAGTTCACGTTGACCACGACCGATAGGGATCATTGAGTCAACAGACTTGTAACCAGTTTGAACAGGTTGATCTACCGATTTACGGTCGATTACACCTGGTGCGATAATTTCTACAGGCGAAGTCAATTTAGCTTCGATTGGACCTTTACCATCAATTGGCTCACCTAGCGTGTTTACAACACGACCAAGCATTTCAGGACCTACTGGTACTTCTAGAATACGACCAGTACCTGTAACTTTCATGCCTTCCTGTAGGTCAGCATACGGGCCCATTACAACAGCACCAACCGAATCACGGTTCAAGTTCAGTGCTAGAGCGTAACGGCCACCCGGTAGTTCGATCATTTCACCTTGCATCACGTCCGCTAGGCCGTGGATGCTAAGGATGCCATCGCTTACAGAAACGATAGTACCTTCATTGCGAGCTTCACTAACAACGTCGAAAGATTCAATACGTTGTTTAATTAGATCGCTAATTTCAGTGGAATTAAGTTGCATGCTCCAATCCCCATTAAGACTGCAATGCATCGCTCAGGCGGTCTAAACGACTGCGCGCTGAGTTATCGATGACTAGGTCTCCGGCTCGAATAATAACTCCACTAAGTAGAGTCTCATCTATACTGCAATTCAGCTGAACTTTGCGCGCAAGGCGCAGTTCCAATTTGCTGATAATGCTTGTGCGTTGTTCTTCAGAAAGTTCAACAGCTGAAGTAACTTCAACGTCGATCTCTTTCTCATACTCTTTTTTGAGTATAAAGAACTCTTTACAAACATCAGGAAAAGCCATTAAGCGGCCATTCTCTGCCATCACTTTAATTAAGTTCTGGCCGAATTCATCAAATTGTTCGCCACAAATTACAATGAATACTTCAGCTAATTTTTCAGCAGTCATAGAACCGCTTAATAAATTGTGAACATCATCATTTTGTGCCACTTCGGCAGCAAAAGTAAGCATTTGACCCCATTGGTCTAGCTCACCTTTATCTACCGCAAAGTCAAACGCTGCTTTAGCATAGGGGCGTGCGATTGTAGTCAAATCAGACATATACAGCCCCTTGCTTTAAAGTTTTGCAGTAATGTTGTTAAGAAGATCATCGTGTACATCTTTATCGATTGTACGCTCAAGGATTTTCTCAGCACCAGCTATAGCCAGAGTTGCGACTTGTTTGCGCAGGTCATCACGGGCACGTGTACGCTCTGCTTCAATTTCTGCTTCAGCTTGCGCTAAGATTTTCTGGCGTTCTGCCTGAGCTTCTTCGCGTGCTTCATCAATAATTTGAGCTTTACGTTTGTTTGCCTGATCAATAACCTCAGTTGCAGTGCGCTTTGCTTCTTTCATTTGCTCAGAAGCGTTGGCTTGTGCCAGGTTCAAGTCTTTAGCAGCGCGTTCAGCGGCTACAAGACCGTCAGCAATTTTTTTCTGACGTTCTTCAATTGCTTGCATGATTGGTGGCCATACATATTTCATGCAGAACCAAACAAACAGTGAAAAAGCAATTGCTTGACCTAGCAGAGTTGCGTTCATATTCACAACAGCTACCCCTCGTTAAGAATCAACTACAAAAATTTAATTAACTATTAAAGAGTTAATTAGCCTGCTAGTTGACCAACAAATGGGTTAGCAAACGTGAATAGTAGTGCGATTACGATACCGATCATTGGAACAGCATCCAGTAGACCAGCGATGATGAACATCTTAACTTGTAGCATTGGAGCCATTTCAGGTTGACGCGCAGCGCCTTCTAGGAATTTACCACCAAGAATAGCAAAACCAATTGCAGTACCTACGGCACAAAGACCAACAATAATAGCAACAGCGATTGCTGAAAAACTTAGTACAGTTTCCATTTACGTTCTCCGATTAACATTAATAGTTAGAATAAAGCTTAAAAATTTTTTAGTGATCACTATCTTCATGAGCCATTGATAAGTAAACGATTGTCAACATCATGAAAACAAACGCTTGAATCAATATAACTAAGATATGGAAGATAGCCCAAGGTAGTGCACCTACCCATTGTAAGTACCACGGTAGCATTGCCGCGATAAGAATAAACACCACCTCACCCGCAAACATATTACCAAATAAACGCATACCTAGAGATAGTGGCTTCGCTAATAACGAAATTACCTCAAGTACCAAGTTAAATGGGATCATGATTGGGTGATTAAATGGATGCAGTGCCAATTCTTTAGCAAATCCGCCTAGGCCTTTCACTTTGATGCTGTAGTAGATCATCAGAGCAAAAACACCCAAAGCCATTGCCATGGTTATATTTACATCAGCTGTAGGAACCACTTTCAAGTAAGGGATACCTAGCCAATGCTCTGCAGGATATGGTAAGAAATCGATAGGCACTAAGTCCATCAAGTTCATAATGATAATCCAGCAGAATATAGTCAGTGCTAGTGGGGCAATCAGAGGGTTGCGACCATGGAAAGTTTCTTTAACGTTGTCGCCAACGAATTCCACTACCATTTCAACAAAACACTGAAGCTTACCAGGTACACCTACTGTTGCTTTCTTAGCGACTGAGCGAAAAACCCAAAGGAATAACATCCCTGTCAACACCGAAAAAAACAGACTGTCTATATGTACGTTCCAGAAACTTGTCTCCTCTACAAGACCAAACTTAGCTAAAGAAAGGTTTTGTAAATGGTGTTCAATGTATCCGGATGCTGTTGGCGCAGCCATAACTCATCCTATTTTTTATTGTTAATGAAAAGCACTGGCGCAAAGATATTAATACCTAGAACCAGTAAATAGGTCAGTTTGAGGGGAATTAATTCCACCTGCATATACATGTAGACAATAGAGAATAGTAGAACTGTGATAAGGATCTTTAGTGCTTCACCTGCATAGAACGACGCCGCAACTAACTTAGTTGCGCGAGCTCCACAAAATAGGAAAGCACACACACAAAAAACCACATTCGCGATGACAAAAATACCGCCACCAACCAATGCAGCAAAACCCCAATCAGGATTAACAGCTAAACCTAACCCTATCGCCACTAATATAACCGCGCTAAGCTCGATCAATAACATTTGCTTTGCAAGCACTCGTCCTGGTCTTGCTAACGCCGCTACCATGTATTCGTTCCTCTTTAAGCCCACTTTACCACTCGCTTAAAAGCGTGCTGAGAAATTGGCGAAAATTATACGTTCAGCCAAATTGATTGCAATAAGAATGCAGCAATCATTTACATTTCTGTATACAAACCGACAACTTTTGTAAGAAATTACTTGTTTATTACATAATTGACCTAAATCAATTATCTCATTTAGTACTCTAGTTTAGCAATAAGTTGCTCTAATTTGTGAGGCTCATCAAGAGTAATTGTCACTTTTGACTTACCGCTAACAGAACGAGTAACTGAAACGTTTGCTTGCAATTTTTCCGTGAGTCTTCGTGAAAGTTCGATGGCCTCAGTGTCTTCGGGCTTCGATTCCGCTTCAACGTCTGGTTTTAAGCACTTTTTGACAAGTTGCTCAGTTTGACGCACGGTCATTTTTTTGGTTGCTGCGGTATTCGCTGCCTCAACCTGGGTAACACCTTCAAGCGCAAGCAGTGCTCTAGCATGCCCCATTTCTAGTTGTTTACTGGAAACTAAACCTTTTACTTCATTTTCGAGCTGATTTAGACGTAATAAGTTACTAACGGTAGCTCTGGATTTACCAATCACATCGGCGACCTGCTGATGTGTCAGTGAAAACTCGTTCTGCAAGCGCTCTAGCGCTTGTGATTCTTCGATAACATTCAGATCTTCACGTTGAATGTTCTCGATCAATGCCATCGCAATCGCGGCCTTGTCTTCTACTCTCTTGATCAAGCATGGAACTTGTTTAAGACCAGCTTGACGAGCCGCTCTCCAACGACGTTCACCAGCAATAATCTCAAATTGGTCGTGCGCTAAAGGGCGTACAACGATCGGTTGGATAATGCCTTGAGATTGTATAGATGCCGCTAACTCTTCTAGCGCTTCCGGCGCAATATCCTTACGCGGTTGATATACACCAGGCTTCAAGCAACCAACAGCCAGTTCAATAAGCTCACCATCAGCCGACAACGCCTGACTATGAGAAGCAACTTGCTGTTTTTCACGAGCCAATGAGCTAGTTGCAAGCAATGCATCTAGCCCTTTTCCTAAACCACGCTTAGACATTGAGCGAATTCCTTTGGTTGGACCTATACTGGGACTTCTTCACGACGCAACATTTCGCCAGCAAGAGCAAGGTAAGCCTTAGCTCCTGCGGAATATTTGTCGTAGTACATTGCTGGCTTGCCGTGACTCGGGGCTTCTGCCAGACGCACATTTCTAGGGATCACAGTTCGGTAGACTTTGCTACCAAAGTGTTTTTTGAGTTGATCAGATACTTCGTTCGATAAGCGGTTGCGAGGATCGTACATAGTACGCAGAAGACCTTCGATCTTCAGGTTCTCGTTTACAACAGCCGCTAGCTTACTGATGGTATCCATCAATGCAGTCAAACCTTCCAAAGCAAAGTATTCACATTGCATAGGAACCAATACGGAGTCGGCCGCAGCCATCGCGTTGATTGTAAGAAGGTTTAATGAGGGCGGGCAATCAATAAAGATGAAATCATAGTTATTACGAATGGGTTCGAGTGCATTTTTTAAACGAACTTCACGAGCAAACACTTCCATCAGCTTGATTTCTGCCGCAGTAACATCACCGTTCGCGGCGATGAGGTCATAATTGCCAGATGTACTCCGGCAAACCACCTCATCAAATGGGGTGTCTTCAACCAACAAATCGTAAGCTGTTGCTTCAACTTGATACTTGTCGACACCGCTCGCCATAGTGGCATTACCTTGAGGATCGAGGTCAACAACCAATATCTTGCGTTTTGTTGCCGCCATTGATGCTGCTAAATTAATGCAAGTTGTTGTTTTTCCTACGCCACCCTTCTGGTTGGCAATTGCTACGATTCTACCCACTATGGCCTCGCTGATTATCCCTGACGCGATAAAGTAACTAGATGACGCTCTCCATCAAGCTCTGGCACTTGCAAAGCTTTAATGTCTGTCACTGAACACCATTCAGGTAACAGGTCGATTTCGTCTCTAGGATGTTGTCCCTTAAGAGCCAAAAATACACCGGATTGCTCTTTAGGTAAATGGTGACACCACTCTACCATGTCTGTCATTGACGCAAATGCACGACTGAGCACTGCATCAAACTTTTCTTCTGGTTGAAATTCTTCAACGCGACTTTGAACCGGTACCACGTTGTCGATACCCAACTCATGAATCACCTGTTTGATAAAACGAATACGCTTACCTAGGCTGTCTAGCAAGTAAAACTCGCAGTCTGGATTCATGATTGAGAGCGGAATCCCAGGAAGACCAGGTCCCGTACCCACATCGATAAAGCGCTTACCTTGTAAGTGAGTGCTAACAATGATGCTATCTAAGATATGTTTCACCATCATTTCTTGTGGGTCACGAACTGATGTTAGGTTATAAGCTTTGTTCCACTTGTTCAGTAACTCAACGTAGCCAACCAACTGGCCACGTTGTTTTTCAGATACTTCAAGTTCAGTCTGGCCAATAAGGTGATCCAGTTTTTCGCGTAATGCGCTCATTATGCTTCCTCACCTTTTTTCAACAGGCCGTGTTTTTTCAAGTAAACCAACAGAATTGAGATTGCTGCAGGTGTGATACCTGAAATTCGCGAAGCAATACCAATTGAGTCAGGCTTAGCTGTCGTTAGTTTAAGAACCACTTCGTTAGAAAGTCCTTTTACCTTGCTGTAATCGATATCAGCAGGCAGTTTGGTGTTTTCATGACGCAGTGATTTTTCAATTTCGTCTTGTTGACGCTGAATGTAACCATCGTACTTCACTTGGATCTCAACTTGCTCAGACGCTTGTTGATCTTCCAGTGCAGGACCAAAACGATCCAATGCGGTTAACTGTGAATAAGTCATTTCAGGGCGACGAAGAAGATCTTCACCGCTCGCTTCACGAGACATTGGTGTTTTCAGAATTTGGTTCAGTTGATCAATATCTTCAGATTTTGGATTAATCCAAGTCTCTTTCAGACGTTGACGCTCCTTCTCCATGTTTTCCATCTTCTCGTTGAAACGAGCCCAACGAGCGTCATCAACAAGGCCAAGTTCACGCGACTTTTCAGTCAAGCGGATATCGGCGTTGTCTTCACGAAGCAGCAGACGGTATTCCGCGCGAGACGTAAACATGCGGTAAGGTTCTTTGGTACCCATGGTAGATAGGTCGTCGATAAGCACGCCCATGTAAGCTTGGTCACGACGTGGACTCCAGCCTTCTTTGCCTTGAGTAAACAAACTTGCATTCAGACCGGCCATCAAGCCTTGTGCAGCCGCTTCTTCATAGCCAGTGGTACCGTTGATTTGACCCGCAAAGAATAGACCTTTGATAAACTTAGTTTCGTAAGTCAGCTTAAGGTCGCGAGGATCAAAGAAATCGTACTCAATCGCATAGCCAGGGCGAACGATATGAGCATTTTCAAAGCCCTTCATCGAACGAACAATTTGAACCTGTACATCAAACGGCAGACTGGTAGAGATACCATTCGGGTATAGCTCGTGAGTCGTTAGACCTTCTGGCTCAATAAAAATTTGGTGACTGTTCTTGTCAGCAAAACGCATTACTTTGTCTTCAATCGAAGGGCAGTAACGAGGGCCAATGCCTTCAATCACACCCGCGTACATAGGGCTGCGATCAAGGTTGGCACGAATTACGTCATGCGTATTTTCATTGGTATGCGTGATGTAACATGGAATTTGACGAGGTTGTTGAGCTCGGCTGCCCATGAACGAGAAAACAGGCGTCGGGTTATCACCGTTCTGAACCTCAAGCTCAGAAAAATCAACGCTACGCGCATCGATACGAGGAGGAGTACCTGTTTTCAGGCGATCAACTCGGAATGGAAGATCACGAAGACGGTCAGCCAGTGCGATCGATGGTGGATCACCAGCACGGCCACCTGAAGAACTTTCCATACCAATATGGATCTTGCCGCCTAGGAATGTGCCCACAGTCAGAACCACAGCGCTTGCGCGGAACTTAAGGCCCATCTGCGTTACCACACCTACCACTTGATCCTGTTCAACGATCAAGTCATCAACCGACTGTTGGAACAAAGTCAGGTTTGGCGTGTTTTCAAGAACGTTACGAACAAAGGCTTTGTACAGTGCGCGGTCAGCTTGTGCACGAGTAGCACGAACCGCAGGGCCTTTTGATGCGTTCAATGTTCTGAACTGAATACCTGCATGATCAATAGCTTGCGCCATTAATCCACCCATTGCATCGACCTCTTTTACCAAGTGGCCCTTACCGATCCCGCCAATGGCTGGGTTACAAGACATTTGTCCTAGTGTATCGATATTATGAGTAAGTAATAACGTACTTTGACCAGTACGTGCAGATGCGAGTGCGGCTTCCGTTCCTGCATGGCCACCACCAACAACGATGACGTCAAATTTTTCGTGATAAAGCATGAACCGACCTCAGGTATTCAAACGTTTTCTAGATTGATAAAAAGGAGCGATATTCTACCTGTTTTCATAGCCTGAGAAAACGTTTTTGGGATTTTTCGAAAAAGCTGTTTTTAATTAATATAGATAAGATCTTTAAGGAGATCTTTTATTAGATCTATTATTAGGATCGAGGGTATCTGTGGATAAGTCGGAAATGATCAACGAGATCATGGATCTTTTTTGGATCAAATGATGTGATCTAACTTTGATCAGGATGAGGATTAGCTGGGATCAAAATGGCTACTTATTCACAGGAGGAAATTAGCCTAAAACTTGTTATTTGGATAACTATAGGTTAATCACCGTATATGTATGATCTTATCCACAGCAGAAATTGAAAATAGATCGCTAATTTTCGATGTTTTTGAAAAAAAGTTATTCACAATCACGATGTTCAGAGACAAAAAAAGCGGCATAAGCCGCTTTTTGAGAGAGGAGAGAGGTTAAAACTGGTCGCTATGATCGTTGAACCAAGCTTCTGCTGCGTCTTCTGGTACCGGAGTTTCCAATACATCGATGGTAAAACAGTCAGAAATAGGCTGAGCACCGAGCTCTTTCATCTGGCTGTGGACTGATTTTCCCGCCAAACAGAAGGTATCGTAACTCGAATCACCAAGCGCCACGACAGCAAAGCGAACCGGGCTTAAATCTGGAGATTGCTGGGTCAATGCGTCGATAAACGGCTTAATATTATCTGGAAATTCACCCGCACCATGAGTTGAAGTCACCAGCAACCAAAAGCCTTGTTGGGGAATATCATCGAATTCAGGCTGATTATGAAGGGTGATCTCGTGGCCTTGCTCTTCAAGAAGATCATTAAGGTGATCGCCAACGTACTCTGCACCACCTAAGGTGCTGCCTGTAATAATGTGGATCATTAAGCTGTCCTTACTAAAGAAAAAGGCCAGCATGAGCCGGCCTTTAAAGGTTATTTACCAATACAGAAAGAGGTGAAGATACGGCCGAGTAGGTCATCGGAACTGAATTCACCAGTAATCTCGTTAAGGTGTTGCTGCGTTATACGCAGTTCTTCTGCCAAGATTTCCCCTGCCATATAGCCTTCGAGCTGTTGCTGGCCAATATCTAGATGCTCAGATGCGCGTTCTAGGGCATCTAAGTGGCGACGACGTGCCATGAAGCCACCTTCATTGCCACCAGCAAAGCCCATGCAATCTTTTAAGTGATTACGTAGTGCATCAACGCCTTGTCCCGTCTTTGCTGATAGTCGAATCAGAGTTGGATCATTAACATGGCAAATCCCGAGATCTTCACCGGTTTGATCGGCTTTGTTACGAATCACGGTCATTCCGATGTTATTCGGCAGACGATCAACGAAATCTGGCCAGATATCTTTCGGGTCGGTTGCATCGGTAGTGGTGCCATCGACCATAAATAAAACGCGATCGGCTTGAGCAATTTCTTCCCAAGCGCGTTCAATACCGATTTTTTCGACTTCATCCGAGGCTTCACGCAGGCCTGCGGTATCAATAATGTGCAGTGGCATACCATCAATATGGATATGTTCACGAAGTACATCACGGGTTGTACCTGCAATATCAGTCACAATCGCGGAGTCTTTACCCGATAATGCATTCAGTAAGCTCGACTTACCGGCATTAGGACGACCTGCAATCACCACCTTCATACCTTCACGCATGATGGCACCTTGATTGGCTTCTTGGCGAACCGCTTCGAGGTTGTCGATGATAGCTTGTAAGTCAGCACTTACTTTACCGTCAGCAAGGAAATCAATCTCTTCTTCTGGGAAGTCGATAGCGGCTTCAACATAGATGCGTAAGTGAATCAGAGAATCCACCAGCGTATTAATGCGTTTTGAAAACTCGCCTTGTAACGATTGCAGAGCTGATTTCGCCGCTTCTTCTGAACTGGCATCAATGAGGTCAGCAATCGCTTCTGCTTGGGTTAAATCCATCTTGTCGTTCAAGAAGGCACGCTCCGAGAACTCACCTGGGCGTGCTGCGCGTAGCCCTGGAATAGCGAGGATGCGCTTGATGAGCATATCCATTACCACAGGACCACCGTGGCCTTGCAGCTCTATAACGTCTTCACCGGTAAACGAGTGCGGGTTAGGAAAGTAAAGCGCGATGCCTTGGTCTAGCTCTAAACCATCGTGAGATTTAAAAGGGGTGTACTCAGCGTAACGTGGTTTCAGTACTTTGCCGGTAACTTCAAGCGCAACTTGGGCTGCTTGTGGGCCTGAAACGCGAATAATACCGACGCCGCCACGGCCGGGTGCAGTCGCTTGAGCAACAATCGTATCTGTAGTCATAGTTGTGCCTGCTAGCATGTGAAAGCCAAAAAGGGGCGCTCACGATTAATCAATTAGCTGAATTGTAATCAGCTAAAAACAAAAAGGCGACCTTTTGGTCGCCTTTCTTTGTCTCTTTCTATTATCGAACTTACTTAGAATGTAAGCCTTTCTTTTCCAGCGCGCGGTAGATAAGCGTTTGCTGAATCAGAGTTACGATGTTCGATACTAGCCAGTATAGAACCAGACCTGAAGGGAAGAACAGGAAGAAGAATGTGAACATAACCGGCATAAAGGTCATGATCTTCTGCTGCATTGGATCCGTTACAGTTGTCGGGCTCATCTTCTGGATTAGGAACATTGAAGCACCCATCAGAAGTGGCAAGATGTAGTATGGGTCTTGTGCTGAAAGGTCAGTAATCCAACCGAAGAACGGTGAGTGACGCAGTTCAACAGACTCCATTAGTGCCCAGTATAGCGAAATGAAGATAGGCATTTGCAGAAGGATAGGTAAACAGCCACCTAGTGGGTTTACTTTCTCTTTCTTGTAAAGCTCCATCATTTCTTGGCTCATGCGTTGACGGTCGTCGCCGATACGCTCACGCATTGCAGTCAGCTTAGGCTGAAGCATACGCATTTTCGCCATAGACGTGTACTGAGCTTTCGTTAGTGGGTACATAGCACCACGAACGATGAAAGTTAGACAGATGATTGCCAGACCCCAGTTCACAACGATGCCTTGAATGAACGAAAGCAGAGTATGAAGTGGTTTAGCAATGAACCATAACCAACCGTAGTCAACTACTAGGTCTAGGTTAGGTGCAACAGCAGCCATTTGGTCTTGAAGTTTAGGACCAACCCAAAGCGTTGCTTTGAAGTTTGCTTCGTCGCCAGTAGCGATGGTTTTGTTCGGCATGCGAACACCGATGTCGCCAAGGTTACCAATTACACGAGTGTAAAGGTTGCTGCCTGCTTCGTCGCGTGGGATCCATGCACTTGCAAAGTAGTGCTGAATCATCGCTGCCCAACCTTGACCGTTTGCTAGGTTAAGAGACAGGTTGCGATCTTGCATGTCGTCGAAGCTGTATTTTTTGTAACGCGTATCTTCCGTAGAGTAAGCACCACCACGGTAAGTTGGCATTGTTAGGCTACCGCCGTCATCCATTACGTTCTGACGCAGGTGAGCGTACATGCCGAATGTCGCGTTGTTACCAGAGTTGTTGACTACATCGTATTCAACATCCATTGCGTAGCTGCCACGCTTAAGGATGAATGTTTTCGTGTAATCAAGGCCGTTCGCTTGGTAAGTCATCGGGATGCGTAGTTCATCCTGACCATCAGCAAGCGTGAAGCTGTCTGCTGAAACTGTGTAGCTTGGGCGGTTTGTGCTGCTTAAATCGATACCTTGAGGACCCACTAGACCGCTTTGTGCGATAAATTGGTGACCTGGTTCGTTTTTAAGAAGAACAAACGTATCTTCAGAATCGAACTCAGCAGAGTAATCGTTTAGGTTTGCTTTAACGACATCACCACCAACCGTATCAATTGACAGAGTCAGTACATCAGTTGTTACTGTGATAGTTTTAGCAGAAGAAGCAACTTGACCAGGAGCCGGGTCTAGATCATCTGCATAAGATGGCGCTGGTAGGGTGCTGCCAGATTGTGCCTGCTCAACCGCTTGTGGTGCTGGATTCTGAGCTACGTTCCATTGTTGGAACAGTAGGAAAGAAACCAAAGCCAATGCGATTAACAGGATATTACGTTGAGAATCCATCGTTATTTATCTCTGTCTTGTTTTTGGACTGGTGGAACGGGGTCAAAGCCCCCTTCGTTCAAAGGATGGCATTTTAATAGACGTTTGCCTGATAACCAACACCCTTTTACAAAACCGTGAGCTTTCAACGCTTCTATCGCATATAAAGAGCAGGTTGGAGTAAATCGGCAGCGTGGGCCGATGAGTGGACTAATAAACCATCTATAAAAATAGATGGGTATTAGCGCTATCCACGCGAAGGGCGAGACAGGCGAAGCCATAATTTGTCGAGTAGCTTGAACATTTCTTCATTGCTTAAATCTTGCGCGCTCTTCTTAGCGATTACAACAAAATCTTTGTTAGGAAGTTTGTGTTGAGTGTTACGAAAGCTTTCACGAGTAAGACGCTTGAATCGGTTACGACCCACGGCGGTTTTAATCTGCTTTTTCGGAACGGCTAATCCAAGACGAGGATTTGAAAGATAGTTATTTCGGGCAATGATGGTGAAATGAGGGGAGCCAGCTCGATGAGCTTGCTTGAAGACATTTTGATAATGTTCGGGAGTTAACAAGCGTAACTCCCGACCGAAGGCTAGCTTATTCAAAATAATCAAAGATTACTTAGAAAGACGCTTACGGCCTTTTGCACGACGTGCATTGATTGTTGCGCGACCGTTCTTAGTAGCCATGCGAGCACGGAAACCGTGAGTACGCTTACGCTTTAGAACTGTAGGTTGAAAAGTGCGTTTCATTGTAATTACCTTACTGATCAGTAGTTTTAGGTTTTTGTTAAACCCGGCGTGGGCATTTTTTCTCTTCTTTATATAAGAAAGGAAAACCGACGCCTCTCAACAAAGAGGCGGAATTGTAATCACTGTCACAAAAAGTGTCAATGATTGGGTTAACTAAAATTCCGGTCGGGGGATTATACGTAGAATAACTAAAATCACAAGGATCCTTAGTCGATCCCAACCTTATTTAAGAATTTTTTTAATTTAGGATCCTGTGGATTACCAAAAATATCCTGTGGAGATCCCTGCTCGATAATATGACCGTCAGCCATGAAGATCACTCGGTCTGCGACCTCTCTCGCGAACTGCATTTCATGGGTAACCACCAGCATGGTTTGATGCTGATTTGCCAGTTTTTTCATTAGGTTAAGCACTTCGCCAACCCACTCAGGATCGAGCGCTGAAGTCGGCTCATCAAACAGTAAAAGCTCGGGTTGTAGTGCCATTGCACGGCCAATACCCACCCGTTGTTGCTGGCCACCAGAGAGCGCGGCTGGGTAGCTATCACCTTTGTCACCTAAGCCAATATCATCAAGTATTTGTTGTGCTTTTTCATGGGCTTGCTGTTTTTTCCAACCACGAACGGTAATTAAACCTTCAGCAATATTCTGTCTCGCGGTTTGGTGAGCGAACAGTGCATAGTTTTGGAACACAAAACCGGTCTTACGACGCAGTGCAAGCACCTCTGCCTTAGTGTGTTTCTGAGTATCAACCTTGATATCATCAATCGAAATCGTGCCTTGATCGGCTTGCTCTAGAAAATTCACACAACGCAGTAGGGTAGATTTACCCGTACCACTTGAACCTATGATGACAATTATCTCACCTTGTTTGATTTCTAGGTCGATCCCTTTCAAAACTTCGGTGTCACCAAACTGCTTGTGGATATTTTGTAATTTGATCATCGTACATACGCCTTATTCAGTTTCACTTCGGCCCAAATTTGAATACGAGTGAGGATAACCACCACGCCCCAGTAAATCAGTGCGACTGCTAAGAAAGCCTCGAAGAAGCGGAAACTTGAAGAAGCCTCCATCTGAGCTTTAGCCATGATTTCGGCGACACCTAGGGTGAAGGCAAGTGAAGTCGACTTGATCATATCGATGAAGTAGTTCATCAACGACGGCAGTGCCACGCGAGTTGCTTGCGGTAAGATCACTCGGCGCATCGCTTGGCTGGTTGTCATACCGACCGAAAGGCTGGCTTCCATCTGGCTGCGATCAATACCGATAATCGCGGCACGAATACTTTCTGCCATATACGCGGCAAAGTGCAGGGTTAAGCCAATCACAGCGGCGCTGAAGGCATCCAACCCAACCATCCACGGGAAGACTTGTGGTAAGCCGTAATAAAGGAGGAACAGCTGCACCAACAGTGGTGTGCCTCGGAAGAAGCTAATGTACAGCTGGCTCAGTTGGTCGAGCACTGGGATTTTGAATACACGAATATTCGCCAGTATCAGAGACAGGATCAGAGCAAAGAACAAGCCCCAGGTCGCCATCTCCATCGTGGTGCCTAAATACTTCAGTAGTATTGGCAACAGCTCTAGCATGTAATTAAAGTCAAATCCCATAATCTATCTCGTATTTTTATTGGCAGTGTTGTTCTATATGTAAGTACTGTTGTATCAGGTTTTTTAATCAGTGCACAAAAGCAAAAAGCCCACCGCTGTATAAAGCAGTGGGCCTTGAATGGAGAAAGTGAGTAATTACTTCTGAGTAATGTCCGCACCAAACCATTTCTGAGAGATACTTTCTAGCGTACCATCTGCGCGCATTGCTGCTAATGCTTCATTTACTTCTGCTTGCAGTTTTTTGCCGTTATCGTTGTCGACGAAAGGCCAAGCGTTTTCAATTGTTTCGAATGGCTGACCTGCTAGTTGTAATGGTAGACCAGTCTTCTTGATAAGCTCTAGTGCTGATAGGCGATCCATTACGAATGCATCGGCACGACCCAGTGCCACGTCATGTTCAATACCTGTATCGTAGGTTTTTACATTGATCTTGCCATCTTTGTCGTAGCTGCGAAGCAGTTGTTCAAAGTTTGAGCCTAGGTTTACCGCAACCGTCTTGCCATCAAGGTCTTCGATGCCTTTAATGCTGTCATTACCTTTACGAACGGTAATTTGTGCGCCGTCTACTACGTATGGGTCTGCGAATAGGTATTTCGCTTTACGTGCATCCGTCATTGTAATTTGGTTTGAAATGGTATCGATGCGACCCGTTTCAAGAAGACCAAACAGACCAGAGAAGTTTGCCGTTACGTATTCAACCTTGTAATCGTTACGCTTACCGATCTCATCCCATAAATCCACTTCAAAACCCTGTAGCTGGTCTTGTTTAACGAACGTAAACGGGAAATAGCGACCAGACATGCCGACTTTAACTTCAGTCGCAGCTTGAACAGTAGCAGCAGAGAGTGCGATAGCCGCAATTGCAGCCTTAATCCAGTTATTCATTTGGTAACTCCTTATATTTATGGGTTTGGATGTTACTGGGAAAATGCTCACTAGAATAAATAACCAGATGTTATTAACCATAACCAGATTGAATTCCCGATTTGGGGATAACTAGCAAGGATCCGGGCATAAGTGGATCATTGTGTGAGTAAATTAGGGGCAAGATGTGTGGATCCACCGATAAATTACAAATTTATTGTGAATAACTTGGATCTTATTCACTGGATCTGTGATCAATTGCTGGTGATCTGACTTATCAACAGGTAAAATTAGCGGTCATTTCATATTACTTTAAATAGAGTGAGGGCACCGTGTCATCTTCGCTTTGGTTGCAGTGTTTGCAACAGCTTCAAGAAGAGTTACCAGCTACAGAATTCAGTATGTGGGTTCGTCCGTTACAAGCGGAACTCAATGACAATACTCTAACTCTATTTGCACCGAACCGTTTCGTACTCGATTGGGTTCGTGATAAGTATCTAAATAGCATTAACCGTCTGCTGCAAGAATATTGCGGTAACGATATCCCACATCTTCATTTTGAAGTGGGAAGCAAGCGTGTGATTGCACCAAAGCCTGCGACACCGACACCAACTCAGACTCGCACTGCAGCTGATGTGGCCGCTGAGTCATCAGCACCTGCGCAATTACAAGCTCGCAAACCTGTCCATAATATCTGGCGTGATGAAGAGCCTGTCGCGGTTGACTTGAATCACCGCTCAAACGTGAACCCAAAACATAAGTTCAATAACTTTGTTGAAGGTAAGTCGAACCAACTCGGTTTGGCTGCGGCACGTCAGGTTTCTGATAACCCAGGTACAGCCTACAACCCGTTGTTCCTATACGGCGGCACTGGTTTAGGTAAAACGCACTTGTTGCATGCGGTGGGTAACGCCATTGTTGATAATAAGCCGAATGCGAAAGTGGTTTACATGCACTCAGAGCGTTTTGTTCAGGATATGGTAAAGGCTCTGCAAAACAACGCGATCGAAGAATTTAAGCGCTACTACCGTAGTGTTGATGCATTGCTTATCGATGACATCCAATTCTTTGCTAATAAAGAGCGTTCTCAAGAAGAGTTCTTCCATACCTTTAACGCGCTGCTTGAAGGCAATCAACAGATCATCCTAACGTCTGACCGTTATCCAAAAGAGATCAACGGGGTAGAAGATCGTCTTAAATCTCGTTTCGGCTGGGGTTTGACGGTAGCGATTGAGCCACCAGAGCTTGAGACACGTGTTGCGATCTTGATGAAGAAAGCCGAAGACCACCAAATTCACCTTGCGGATGAAGTGGCGTTCTTTATTGCCAAGCGTCTACGCTCTAACGTTCGTGAACTGGAAGGCGCATTGAACCGTGTTATTGCGAATGCAAACTTCACTGGCCGCCCGATCACGATCGACTTCGTGCGTGAAGCACTGCGTGACCTACTTGCACTGCAAGAAAAACTGGTCACTATTGATAACATTCAAAAGACAGTAGCCGAGTACTACAAAATCAAAGTCGCTGATCTATTGTCTAAGCGTCGTTCTCGTTCTGTTGCTCGTCCACGTCAATTGGCGATGGCACTGGCGAAAGAGCTAACAAACCACAGCTTGCCTGAGATTGGCGATGCATTCGGTGGTCGTGACCACACGACGGTACTACATGCTTGTCGTAAGATTGCTCAGCTGCGTGAAGAGAGCCACGACATTAAAGAAGATTATTCGAACTTGATTCGTACCCTTTCTTCTTAATACACAGTATTCTTAACCTTAATAAGCAGAATCTTGGCCACGTACTATTACGCAGTGCCATTTAGACCGTAAGAGCAAGATATGAAATTTACCATTGAACGTAGTCACCTGATTAAGCCATTACAACAAGTATCTGGCGCACTCGGTGGCAGGCCAACGCTTCCAATTCTAGGAAACCTACTGATTAAAGTAGAAGATAACGTGTTGTCGATGACAGCGACGGATCTAGAAGTTGAACTGATCAGCCGTGTAACGCTTGAAGGTGATTTCGAAGCGGGTAGCATTACCGTACCTTCACGTAAATTCCTAGATATCTGCCGTGGATTGCCAGATAACTCAGTGATCACGGTGGTATTGGATGGTGACCGTATTCAGGTTCGCTCTGGTCGTAGCCGCTTCTCTTTAGCAACATTACCTGCGGCAGATTTTCCAAATATTGAAGACTGGAGCAGTGAAGTTGAAGTGTCAGTGACACAAGCTGAACTTCGCGGTCTTATCGAGAAAACACAATTCTCAATGGCGAACCAAGATGTTCGTTACTACCTCAACGGTATGTTGTTTGAGATTGAAGGCTCTATCCTGCGCAGCGTAGCGACCGATGGTCACCGTATGGCAGTATCTCAAGCACAACTGGGTGCGGATTTTGCTCAGAAGCAGATCATTGTTCCTCGTAAAGGTGTTCAAGAGTTAGTGAAGCTATTGGATGCACCTGAACAGCCAGTAACACTGCAAATTGGTAACTCTAACGTGCGAGCTGAAGTGAACAACTATGTCTTCACTTCTAAGCTGGTTGATGGTCGTTTCCCTGATTATCGCCGCGTAATGCCGCAAAATACCACCAAGACACTTGAAGCTGGCTGTGATGAATTACGTTCAGCATTTTCTCGTGCTGCGATTCTATCGAATGAAAAATTCCGTGGTGTTCGCGTTAACCTTGCGGATAGCGAGATGCGCATTACCGCGAACAACCCAGAGCAAGAAGAAGCAGAAGAAGTACTCGATGTTAACTTCGACGGTGACGCGCTAGAGATTGGCTTCAACGTAAGCTACGTATTGGATGTTCTGAACACACTGCGTTGTGAACAAGTTCGCATCTCAATGTCAGACGCCAATGCGAGTGCTCTTATCGAGAACGCGCAAGATGACAGCGCGATGTACGTTGTTATGCCAATTCGCTTATAAGCTGCCCTATGTTGACCTACCGAGTCGTGATTGAAGATTAATATGAAGACGTTATGCCTTTATCGCGCTTAATCGTTAAGCAGTTTAGAAATATTGAAGCCTGTGACATTCAACCGTCATCAGGCTTTAACTTTCTTATAGGGGCTAACGGAAGCGGCAAAACCAGTGTCCTTGAAGCGGTGTATCTGCTCGGACATGGTCGCTCATTCAAGAGTTCACTTACCGGTCGTATCATACAAAACGAGTGTAGTGAGCTGTTTGTACATGGCCGTTTTATGACCTCGGATCAATTTGAGCTGCCAATTGGCATTAATAAGCAGCGCGATGGCACGACAGAGGTTAAAATAAGCGGTCAAACTGGGCAAAAGTTGGCTCAGTTAGCTCAAGTCTTACCTTTGCAGTTGATTCACCCTGAAGGGTTTGATTTACTAACCGATGGACCTAAGCATCGCCGAGCATTCATTGATTGGGGAGTCTTCCACAGTGAGTCGGGCTTTTATGATGCGTGGGGCAGGGTAAAGCGCCTCAATAAGCAGCGAAACGCCTTATTGAAAACGGCAACGCACTATCGAGAGCTGAGCTATTGGGACCAAGAATTGGCCCGTTTAGCAGAAAGCATCAGTCAGTGGCGTGCCACCTACGTTGATCAGCTCAAAGAAGTCGCCGAAGAAATCTGTGCGACCTTCCTTCCTGAGTTTGAGATAAAGATTAACTACTATCGTGGCTGGGACAAAGACACCCCGTACGCCGATATATTAGAAAAGAATTTTGAAAGGGATCAGCAGCTTGGTTACACCTTTAGTGGGCCAAACAAAGCGGATCTGAAGATAAAAGTGAACGGCACTCCAGTGGAAGATGTCTTGTCACGAGGTCAATTGAAGTTGATGGTGTGCGCGCTACGAGTAGCACAAGGGCAACACCTCACTCAAATGACAGGTAAGCAGTGCATCTATTTGATAGATGACTTCGCTTCCGAATTAGATAGCCAACGCCGAGCACGTCTTGCTGAGTGTTTAAAGGCGACCCAGGCTCAAGTTTTTGTAAGCTCTATTACCGCTGATCAGATTGCAGATATGCATGACGAAAATAGCAGGATGTTTCATGTGGAACATGGCAAAATAGAGCAAGGATAATTAGTCAGAGAGTAACTATGTCAGATAATTACGATTCATCGAGTATTAAAGTACTGAAGGGTCTGGATGCGGTACGTAAGCGTCCTGGAATGTACATTGGCGACACGGATGATGGTACCGGTCTGCACCACATGGTTTTTGAGGTGGTAGATAACTCTATTGATGAAGCGCTAGCTGGTCACTGTAATGACATCATTGTAACTATCCATGAAGATAGTTCTGTGTCTGTGAGCGATGACGGCCGTGGTATTCCAACAGAATTGCACCCAGAAGAAAACGTATCTGCAGCCGAAGTAATCATGACGGTTCTTCACGCTGGTGGTAAGTTCGATGATAACTCGTACAAGGTATCTGGTGGTCTGCACGGTGTTGGTGTTTCAGTAGTTAACGCACTTTCTAAGCAAGTTACTCTTACTATCCACCGCGGTGGCAAAATCCACACTCAAACCTACAGCCACGGTGAGCCTCAAGCGCCACTAGCGGTTATCGGTGACACGGATAAAACAGGTACAGAGATTCGTTTCTGGCCGAGTGAAGAAACCTTCACTAACATCGAGTTCCATTACGACATTTTAGCTAAGCGTCTACGTGAGCTATCATTCTTGAACTCAGGTGTATCAATTAAGCTAATTGACGAGCGCGAAGAAGACAAAATGGATCACTTCGAATACGAAGGCGGTATCCAAGCGTTTGTTGAACACCTTAATACTAACAAAACGCCAATCATCCAAAAAATCTTCCACTTTAACTCTGAGCGCGAAGACGGTATTACCGTTGAAGTTGCGATGCAGTGGAATGACGGCTACCAAGAAAACATCTACTGTTTCACCAACAACATCCCTCAACGCGATGGTGGTGCTCACTTAGCAGGTTTCCGTGCGGCGCTAACGCGTACTCTGAACAGCTTCATGGACAAGGAAGGCTTCTCTAAGAAAGCGAAGACTGCGACCTCTGGTGATGATGCTCGTGAAGGTCTGACGGCGATTGTTTCTGTTAAAGTGCCTGATCCTAAGTTCTCAAGCCAAACTAAAGATAAGCTGGTTTCTTCAGAAGTGAAGTCTGCCGTTGAATCTACAATGGGTGAGAAGTTGTCTGAGTTCCTTATTGAGAACCCAGGTGAAGCGAAAACAGTTTGTTCTAAAATTATTGATGCAGCACGTGCTCGTGATGCAGCGCGTAAAGCTCGTGAAATGACTCGTCGTAAAGGCGCATTAGATTTAGCGGGTCTTCCTGGTAAGCTTGCTGACTGTCAGGAAAAAGATCCTGCACTGTCTGAACTATATATTGTGGAAGGAGACTCTGCTGGCGGTTCAGCTAAGCAGGGGCGTAACCGTAAGAACCAAGCAATCCTACCGCTGAAAGGTAAAATCCTTAACGTAGAGAAAGCACGTTTCGATAAAATGCTGTCTTCTCAAGAAGTAGCAACGCTAATCACCGCTCTTGGTTGTGGTATTGGTCGTGACGAATACAACCCAGATAAACTGCGTTACCACAACATCATCATCATGACCGATGCCGATGTCGATGGTTCTCACATCCGTACCCTGCTACTGACGTTCTTCTACCGTCAAATGCCAGAGCTGATTGAACGTGGCTACATCTACATTGCTCAACCGCCACTTTACAAAGTGAAGAAAGGTAAGCAAGAGCAGTACATTAAAGATGAAGATGCGATGAACCAGTATCAAGTATCTTTGGCTTTAGACAACGCAGAACTGCACGTAAACCCTGAAGCGCCAGCATTTGCAGGTGAAGGTTTAGAGAAGCTTGTTCAGCAATACAATGCAGGCATCAAGCTTGTTGATCGTATGAGCCGCCGTTACCCACGCGCATTGGTTCACGAACTGATTTACGTTCCTCGTCTAACGGCCGAGCAGTGTCATGATGACGCGGCAGTTGAAGCTTGGGGTAAGCAGCTTGTTGAACAGCTAAACGCGAAAGAAGTAGGTGCAAGCCAATACAGCCTTGAAGTTGAAAAACACGAAGAGCTAGGCTTAAGCGTTCCTAAGATTGTGGTTCGTACTCATGGTGTGACTCATGAACACCTACTAAGTATCGATCTTATTAACTCTAAAGAGTTTGGTAAGCTAGCGGATCTTTCTGAAGCTCTTGATGGCTTGATTGAAGAAGGCGCTTACATTAAGCGTGGTGAGCGTACTCAAGAAGTTTCTAGCTTCGTTGATGCTCTGAACTGGTTAGTGAAAGAGTCTCGTCGTGGTCTAAGCCTACAGCGATACAAAGGTCTAGGTGAGATGAACCCTGATCAACTTTGGGAAACCACGATGGATCCTGAAACTCGCCGTATGATGCAAGTAACAATTGAAGACGCTGTTGGTGCTGATTTGTTGTTTACGACGCTAATGGGTGACCAAGTTGAACCTCGTCGTAACTTCATCGAAGAGAATGCACTGAAAGTAGCAAACCTAGACGTTTAGTCTCTTTGATACTTCGCTCTTTGGCTTAATTTCTGTGTCAGAGGTGCTCACATACATTCGTATGCTCCGCGCCTCTTCCTTGAACTAAAGCCAAATAGCTTCGTCTCAAAAAACTAAAATCATAAAAAAGCACTATCCTTTGGATGGTGCTTTTTTATGTTTGTAAGATATTGAAAAATATTGATTTGCAAAAATAATTGAAAATAACCCCTTGAAACTATTTTGCTCAATCCATATATCTATTTGTGAAGAGGATGACTGTCTTGCTCTACAAGAGAAGAAACAGAACCTTCATTACCGCTAACGAAGTATCGCTCAATAGAGGATAACTTTGGCAGCACACAACTTAAAAATTGATTCATTGCCATGTCCCAGCGTTGTCGCCAATAGAGGTGAAACCCGAGGAATGCGAATTGAATCTCTTAGCTGTTTACTGGGTCACACACAGGTTAGATCCAAGTAAAATTCGCAGCTAAGACTATTGCTTACTAAAAGGATAGCATTATGAGAACTGTAGATTTCACTCCACTTTACCGCAACGCAATCGGCTTCGATCGTCTATTCAACATGATGGAAGCGAATACATCGAAGAACTCTTCTGGCGGTTACCCTCCATACAACATCGAGCAAAAAGACGAGAACAACTACCGTATTACTATGGCAGTCGCTGGTTTTGCTGATGACCAATTAGATCTGACTCAGAAAGAGAACATGCTAATTGTGAAAGGTGAGCGTAAAGCAGAAGCAGAGAAAACCTTCGTATACCAAGGTATCGCAGAGCGCGATTTCGAGCGTAAATTCCAACTGGCTGACTACGTAAAAGTGGTAGGTGCAAGCATGGAAAATGGTCTTCTTCACATCGACCTCGAACGCGAAATCCCAGAAGCGATGCAACCACGTAAGATTGCTATCAATGGTAATAGTCTACTAGAAGGCTAATTACTGTTAGCTCCTTAGAGCTAAAAAATATCGGGAAGTAAAAGTGAAAGAGCACCTAATGAGGTGCTCTTTTTGTATTTGACCTGCGGTAAGCTAAAAGCTCTTATTACTGCTCTGAGTAAGCCTTTTTCACTTCTTCAGCAATGATAGCAATGCCTTTCTGCATCGCCTCATCATCTTGTACGTAGTTCATGCGTAAGCACTGGTGAGCATGATCCCACTCGTCTTCTTGGCCGATAAAGAAGTATTCACCCGGAACAATCAATACGCCGCGAGCTTTAAGGCGGTCGTACAGTTCCATTGTGGTGATCGGCAGCTCATCAAACCATAGCCATAAGAAGATAGCGCCTTCAGGCTTGTGAATACGGAAGCGAGGGTCGTCGATAGCGTCTTGTAACAGTTCAACTGCACGTAGTGACTTATCTTTATAGAAAGGTTTGATTACCTCGCTACTTAAGCGCAGTAAATCGCCTTTTTCAATCATGTGATTGGCAATTGCAGGGCCAACACTGTTTGGCGCTAAGCTAATGATGCCATTCATGTTGGTCAATGCTTGTGTTACTTCTTCACTCGCAATTACGATACCGCAACGCACACCCGGCAAACCAAGCTTAGAAAGGCTCATGCACAGAATCGTATTTTCATTCCAGAGCGGTTCGACATCTTCAAAGATGATGTTAGGAAACGGCAGGCCGTAAGCATTGTCGATCAGCAGTGGGATGTTGTTTTCACGCGCCAGTTTATCCAGTTTACGCACTTCTTCGTCGGTCAGTACGTTACCCGTTGGGTTGGTTGGACGAGATGCACAGATAGCCGCGACTGAGTCATCAACCTTTAGTTGTTCAAAATCAACGTGGTATTTAAACTGACGGTTTTCTAGCAGTTCGATCTCTGGGTGGTAAGAGATAAAAATATCGTCATCAATACCCGCGTCGCCGTAGCCGATGTATTCCGGTGCGATCGGCAGTAGGATTTTCTTATGTGAGCCGTCAGGCTGTTGGCCTGCTAGCAGGTTGAATAGGTAGAAGAAGCCACTTTGACTGCCATTAGTCAGGCTGATGTTCTTCTCGCTGATGTCCCAACCGTAGGTCTCTTTCAGCATTGCCGCTAACGATTTGATGAAGCTGTCTTTACCCTGCGGACCATCGTAGTTGGCGAGGGCGGCGATGAGTTCTCCACTGGCGAGCATGTCGGAACTGGCTTGGTTAAAGTAATCGAGCATGGCAGGGATAGCGGCTGGGTTGCCACCACCGAGCATGATAGCGCCAGGAGTGCGCAGGCCATCATTCAAATCATCCATTAAACGAGTGATTCCAGAGTATCGATTAAACTTTTCGCCAAACTTAGAGAACTGCATTACTAATTTTACCTAATTCATTGTGATTGCTTGTTACGTGTCATTAAGGCAGACCTTATGTCTGCCATCAGTGTATTCCTTGAACATACCGCAATGTTTTTGCGACGCATAGCGCCAAATGCTCTAACACGTAAAAAACTTCTATAAAGTTTGGTTAATGAGTGACAGCTTGCTTATTGAACGTACCTTTAGCGATAAAAAAAGGAGAAGCCTAAGCTTCCCCTTTAGTTTCTGGTGTTTATGTTAATGAAGGTTTAGTTCGAACCGGTATAAACGACTAATACCTTGTCATCTTGGTATTGGCGTTCGAACGCATAGTAGCCCTTGCTGTTACGGATGATGTGCTTACCCTGAGCAACGGCTGGGTGGCGTTGGCGGAATTGGCCAAGCGCTTGCCAGTGTTCTAGCAGCTCTGCACGTTCGCCAGTGATTTGATCCCAAGGCATGTCTGAGCGTGTGCCTTGCATTGGATCAGAACCCGTTGGGCCAAAGTCTCGGGCGATTTCATCGCCGTAATAGATCTGTACCGCACCGGGAGCCAGCATCAACGCGTTTGCAGCTTTGGTTTGTTTTGCAAAGTCACTGCCATGTTGTGTCCAGAATAGCGAGGTGTCGTGAGACGAAAGGTAACTCAGTACGTTGAACTCGCTGTCGTTGTTGATCTTCTCTGCGTATCGAAGGTAATCAGCATCAAGATCGGATAGGCACTTGAGCGCCTTTGGTGCGATATCACTCTGGAATTCAAAGTTGATGATCGAATCAAATCCGTTAGCGAAGTAATCTGATTTGACCACGCTGTGTGCCCATACTTCGCCAGTCATCCAGAAGGGTAAGTCATCCAAGGCCTTGTCTGGGTTGTTCTGTTTCCACTCGGCAAGTGCCTGGTTGGTGCTCTCTTTCAGTTCTGCCCATGCTTCGAGTTCAACGTGTTTAGCGGTATCGACCCTGAAACCATCGACACCATATTCGCGCACCCAATCCGATAACCAAGTGATTAAATGGTTACGAGGTGTTTTGAGTTCATCGGTCGCGCTGGTGGACTTATTGCGATAGAAATTAGGCAGCCCGATTGTCTCTGTCGACTCTGTTTTGAAATCGGGCAGATGCGCCAAAGACATGGTGAGGTTATTGTAGCCCGGAGAGTCATAGGCGCCGATATCGCTGCGTAGCCAAGCTTTGCCCCACCACTTTTCCCACGCTTCTTTGTCGCTGTAAGAGATGTAGTTGTTGAAGTAGTGCCAGTTCTGACCTTTGGCAGGTTGCCAATCTGTCCAGTTTTCGCCAAGTGTTTGTTTGGCTTCTTCGTCAGTTAGGTTGAGCTTACCAAAATCAAACTCTTGCATGTCGGCAAGCGTCGCATAGCCGGTGTGGTTCATTACCACATCCCAAACAACACGAATGCCTTTGCTATGCGCGGTATCGATGAAGGTTTTTAGCTCGTCTTCGGTGCCCATGTTGTCATCGAGCTTGGTCCAATCTTGATGGTAGTAGCCGTGGTAGCCGTAGTGTTTGAAGTCACCTCGATCACCGCCGCCAACCCAGCCGTGGATTTGCTCTAACGGAGACGTTATCCAGATAGCATTAGCACCGAGTGATTCTATGTAATCGAGTTTTTCGGTTAAGCCTGCCAAGTCACCACCGTGGAAGGTGCCGATTTCGTCTTGTCCATCTTGGCTGCGACCGTAACTGTTGTCGTTATCAGGATTACCATTGTGGAAACGGTCAGTCATTACGAAGTAAACCGTGGCGTTATCCCAACCAAAGTCAGCTTTGGTTTCTGGTTCTACTTTCTCAAGCAGCAGAACACCTTGGCTATTTTCTGCTGGCTGCATGGTGACGCTGCCATTCGTTACTGTGACTTGTTTGCCTGAAAGAGCGTCTCTAACCACGGTGCCATCATCAAAGGTTTGAGCAACGTCGATGATGGTTGGTTCGTCACTAGGAACCGGACAAGCAAAGCTTTGTACTTGTTGTTGCTTCGGCTTTATCTGAACGGTCAGTTCATTGGTTTGTGGGTTGAGCATAAACTGATAGGTGTTAGCGCGAAAGATCTTGATATCTAATTCAGACTTCTCGGCGCAGTCGTCTAGGCGAAGGGGTTTATTGAATTTGATGCGGTTTTCTTCAGCCAGCGCATAGTTGGTGCCACAGGTATTTTGAGTATCGCTGATAGAGAAGGTATAGCTACCTTTCGCGAGTTCCTGTTCTGCAATCACGGTGCCTTTACCGGATGATTCGAATACGACAGTGTCGTTATCAATTGTCAGTAATAGGTTGTTGTCACTGGTTTGGCTGCATGCGCTGAGTGCGAGTATTGAAAGCGCGAGTACTGTTTTTTTCATTGTTCCCTTCCCCTGAATAAACAGGTCAGTTATAGCAAACAATGCCCTCTACAGTCTGAGTGCTGTTTCATTCAGTTAATCAATAAGACCTCTACAAACAAATGCTTGGTTCACAAAAACAAAAAGGGAAGCTTTCGCTTCCCTTTGGGTGTTTACCGTTAATTACTCAGAGTATGACTTAGAGTAATTGTCTCACTTGTGCTTATTTTTGCAGTAGAGAGATGTCAGCAATCTGTAGGAACAGGTTACGTAGGTTGTTCAGTAGCGTTAGACGGTTCTTCTTAAGCGCTTCGTCATCAGCCATAACCATTACGTTATCGAAGAATGCATCAACTGGTTCACGTAGATCAGCAAGCTTGCTTAGGGCTTCTTGGTAGTTACCTGTTGCGAATGCTGGTTCTAGTGCTTCCGTCATTACTTCAACGTTTTCAGCCAGTGCTTTCTCTGCGTCTTCTTGAAGAAGCGTTAGGTCGATTTCAGCTGGTAGCTCGCCATCGAATTTCGCAAGGATATTACCTACACGCTTGTTCGCTGCTGCTAGTGCTTCTGCTGCTTCCAGTTCACGGAAGTGAGAAACCGCTTTAACACGTTGGTCAAAGTCAGCAGGCTTAGTTGGACGACGTGCTAGTACCGCTTGGATGATATCAACGCTGAAACCAGCATCTTGGTACCATGCGCGGAAACGACCTAGCATGAAGTCGATAACGTCAGCTTCTACGTTTTTGTTAGTCAGCTTGTCGCCTAGTAGCTCTTTCGCTTTGCCGATCAGATCGGTTAGGTCTAGGTTGTAGCCGTTTTCAACGATGATACGTAGCACACCTAGAGACGCACGACGAAGTGCAAATGGGTCAGAACCTTTTGGTGCTTGGCCAATACCGAAGATACCTACGATAGTGTCTAGCTTGTCTGCCATTGCTACTGCTGAAGAGATACCAGTGCTTGGTAGATCGTCACCCGCGAAACGAGGCATGTATTGCTCGTAAAGTGCCAGTGCAACTTGCTCGTCTTCACCGTCGTGAGTCGCGTAGTGCATGCCCATCACACCTTGAGTATCCGTAAATTCGAATACCATAGAGGTCATTAGGTCACACTTAGCCAGTAGGCCAGCACGCTTAGACTTTTCAACGTCAGCATCGATTTGCTCAGCAATGTAGCCTGCAAGCTCTGTGATGCGGTCTGTTTTGTCTTTGATAGTACCCAATTGCTTCTGGAAGATAGCCTGGTCTAGTTCAGCAAGACGGTCGATAAGCGGGCGCTTACGGTCTGTGTTGAAGAAGAATTCAGCATCAGCAAGACGTGGGCGTACCACTTTCTCGTTACCTTCGATAACGTGACGAGGCTCTTTAGACTCGATGTTCGATACGAAGATGAAGTTCGGTAGTAGCTTCTTGTTGTCATCGTAAACAGGGAAGTACTTTTGGTCACCCTTCATGGTGTAAACCAAAGCTTCAGAAGGGACTTTTAGGAATTCTTCTTCAAACTTCGCTGTCAGTACTACTGGCCATTCAACCAGAGACGTTACTTCTTCAACAAGGTCATCTTCTAGGTCAGCTGTACCGCCAACCGCAGCTGCCGCTTTTTGCGAATCAGCAAGGATGATCGCTTTACGCGCTTCGTAATCTGCCATTACTTTACCGCGCTCTTCTAGGATCGCAGGGTATTGGTCAGCAGAGTCGATTGTGAACTCTTGTTCGCCCATGAAACGGTGGCCACGGATAGTACGAGCAGATGCTACGCCTAGGATTTCGCCTTCAACAAGCTCATCACCTAGTAGCACTGTCAGTGTTTTTACTGGACGGATAAATTGAATGTCTGAGTTACCCCAGCGCATTGCTTTAGGAATTGGTAGGCCAGCCAGTGCTTTCGCAGCAATGTCCATCACCAATTCTTGAACTGGTTTGCCAGCTACTTCTTGTTTGAAAAGAAGCCACTCGCCTTTGTCTGTTTTCAGACGGTCAGCTTGCTCAACAGTAATACCGTTACCACGAGCCCAACCTTGTGCCGCTTTGGTCGCGTTGCCTTCAGCATCGAATGCCACAGAAACAGCAGGGCCACGTTTCTCAACCACTTTGTCTGCTTGGCCTTCAGCCAGTGCAGTTACTTTAAGTGCTAGACGACGAGGTGCTGCGTACCACTTGATGCCTTCGTGAGAAAGCTCAGCCGTTTTAAGACCTGCTTCAAAGTTAGAAGCAAACGCTTCTGCTAGAGAACGAAGTGCTGTTGGTGGAAGCTCTTCCGTACCCAGTTCAATTAGAAAATTCTTCGCCATGATTATTTACCTTCCTTCTTACACATTGGGAAGCCAAGCGCTTCACGTGACGCGTAGTACGCTTCAGCAACTGATTTAGTCAGGTTGCGGATACGAAGGATGTAACGTTGACGCTCTGTTACAGAGATAGCTTTGCGCGCATCAAGGATGTTGAATGCGTGACCTGCTTTTAGAATGCGCTCGTAAGCTGGAAGCGGCAGTGGCTTCTCAAGCTCAAGTAGCTCTTTACACTCTTTCTCGCACTGGTCGAAGAAAGTGAATAGGAAATCTACGTCTGCGTGCTCGAAGTTGTACGTCGATTGCTCAACTTCGTTTTGGTGGAAGATGTCACCGTAAGTCACGTTAGAACCGTCTGGTGCTACGTTCCATACTAGGTCGTAAACAGAATCTACTTCCTGGATGTACATTGCTAGACGCTCGATACCGTAAGTGATCTCGCCAGTTACTGGCTTACACTCAAGGCCGCCAACCTGTTGGAAGTAAGTAAACTGAGTTACTTCCATGCCGTTTAGCCATACTTCCCAACCAAGGCCCCATGCGCCTAGTGTTGGGTTTTCCCAGTTATCTTCAACGAAGCGAATGTCGTGAACAAGTGGGTCAACACCAAGAACCTCTAGGGAGCCTAGGTACAACTCTTGGATATTGTCTGGCGATGGTTTTAGCGCTACTTGGAATTGGTAGTAGTGCTGCAGACGGTTAGGGTTTTCACCGTAACGGCCATCGGTCGGACGACGAGAAGGTTGAACGTAAGCTGTAGACATTGGCTCTGGGCCAAGTGCTCGTAGACATGTCATTGGGTGAGAGGTGCCTGCACCTACTTCCATATCTAGAGGTTGAACAATGGTACAACCGTTTTGAGCCCAGTAATCCTGCAGCGCGAGGATCATTCCCTGGAAGGTTTTGATATCGTATTTTTGCATAGTCAGGTTCGCGCGATTCTTTTAAATGAATGAGAAAAATAACCTCTGAGTATACCGAGATATTCGTAAAGCGAGTAGGGGTAATCTTGTTTAATTAGTGGTCTAAAATGTCGTTTAGTGGATTTTTTTGCCTTTAATGTTTGTTTTTCGGCACAAGTGGATATTTTGATAAGTTTGACACTTGTGTTTGAAAGCGTGGGTGATTAAAATCTCGCGGTCTTTGGGGAGTAGCTTACTTATTCATATCCTATTGAATGAGTTCGTTCGTCAACATAATTGATGCAAAATCATCATGGCGTTCGAGGCAACCACCACCTTGGTGGCGCTTAGCAAGACCTTAGACAAGCATCGTGAACCGGGATGGGGCGCGAGGTTTGTCTTTGGTTAAATATAATAATCTCCATCCCAAATGAGCATGTCGTGAGCGTTTTAGCAATTTCAATTACAACTGTCGCCTTAGCCGAGATCGGTGATAAGACCCAGTTGCTATCCCTTTTATTAGCCAGTCGATATCGAAAACCGATACCTATCATTGCGGCTATCTTCTTTGCCACCATTGCCAATCATGCCCTTGCTGCATGGCTCGGGGTTGTGGTCGCCGACTATCTTTCACCTGAAGTATTAAAGTGGGTGCTGGTGGTTAGTTTCATCGCTATGGCGGGCTGGATTCTGATTCCGGATAAGTTGGATGACGATGAGCAGATATCAAACCGAGGCCCGTTTGTCGCCAGTTTCATCGCCTTCTTCATTGCTGAGATCGGTGATAAAACCCAAATTGCGACCTCTATTCTAGGGGCTCAATATTCTGATGCATTAACGTGGGTGATTCTGGGTACTACGATCGGTATGCTGCTGGCGAATGTGCCTGTGGTGATCATCGGTAAGCTCTCTGCGGATAAGATGCCGCTTGATCTGATTCGTAAGATCACAGCCTTGCTATTCGTGGGTTTAGCTATCGCTGCTGCTTTCTATTAACAGGTGGTATTGAGTCTTATTATACTCAATCAGTAGAGTAATGTGTTGTAGGTCATACTCTTACAGTATTGTGGGGTTTATCGAGCGAATGGACATATAACTGTCATACTTGTCATGATATTTTAATCTTGTGAGTTAAGAACACGAGGGCATGATTATGTTGACGCGTTATATGGGTATTACTCCACAAAGCCAAAGTTATCTATTTACTTTTGGTCTTGCACTTACACTGTTAGGCATGGTGTTGACGGACATGTGGCTGCCAATGGTCGCGGGTGCCATCATCATGACTGCACTTGCGGTAGAGGCTTGGATTCGGGTCGCGCATATTATTCCGATGCGCAAAGATATCCGAGAAATTCAGCATCAGCTGGAGCATCTGCAAAACAAATCTAGAAGCGAATAAACAAAAAGCCGCTCGTACTCTGAGTTCTGTTTAAGAACATAAGGTACGAGCGGCTTTTTTGATACTTGATAGTCGGTGGGGCGTTACGCCTCCAATCCCTTTCTGATCAAATACTGGTAAGGCAACGTTTCTGTTGCTTGGCCTACCAACTGGTGATCCATGAATCGACAAAAGCTCGGAATATCTCGAGTTGTCGAAGGATCGTCAGCTTTTACCAGTAACACATCGCCATCCTGCATGTTTCTAATTGTCTTCCTGACCATCATTACTGGTTCCGGGCAACGCAGGCCTTCAGCTTCTAAAGTATGGGTTGCCAGTTCAGGTTTGAATGTCATGGTTTGTATCTCTATATCTATCTAACGAGTGAATAATACGTCTGCAGAAAAAATATGCAATAAGTGCTTGGCAAACAGAATCATTTCCTATAACTTAGTTAACAAGTTGATAACAACTTGAAGCAAAGGCAACTAGCTAAGGAGTGGCGATGTTGACAGGATTAGATAGATTAACAATTTATTCGGTTCTCTGTTTTATTTCTTTTTGTGCGTTAGTACTACGCTCATCGACAGAGACCTCACTGTTGCCTATTTTTGGCATAGTAGCAACGATTATTGGTATTTGGGTAGAGATGCGCCGTTGGCAAGGCATAGCCGAAGAGCAAGAGCACTAACCCGAATACAGCAAGCGAATTCCGATACGACAACATTCCGACACTATCCCCCAATTTTCTTGGGCTTCCCCGCGTAATTGCGGGATTTTTTTTATCTAAAGCATGCTATAAACAACTTAGTGACTAATGGCAATCGTATACAGCTAGGTAAGTGGCGTGGAATTAGAAGACATCTATCGTAGAGACCTTAATTTATTGGTCGCTTTAAAGGTATTGATTGAAGAGGGCAGCGTAAGCCAGGCCGCGCTTCGTCTTAACTTAAGCCAATCCGCAACCAGTCGAGTATTAGGGCGTTTAAGAGAATTACTAAACGATCCGTTGTTTACACGTCAAGGTCAGCACCTTATTCCTACCAAGAAAGCACTCGAGATCAGTCAGCGTATTGATCAGCCTTTGGAGTCTTTTCGCCAATTGCTGAGTCCGAGTGACTTTGACCCTTACTATTGCAGCGAACGTTTTCTGATCGCTACCACCGATTATGCGATGCAAACCATCTTGCCTTATGCGTTGCCTAAGATTTATGAACAAGCACCCAATATCTCTTTGGAGTTTGCTCCGTTGCAGCATGAGCATTTGTTTAAACAGCTCAGCACCGAACGCGTTGATATGGCGATCTGTCGTCCGAGTGGCAGCATTGCACCACTTCATCAAGAAGTCTTGGGGCCGGTTGGTGTGTCGTGTCTGTTATCTAAAAACCATCCATTAGCCGATCAACCTTTAAGCCTTGCAGACTATGTTTCACTCCCACATGCGATGATTGCGATCAGTGATGGTGTTAAGGCTTTATTAGACAACGCGTTAGCCAATCAACAGCCTCGTAAAATGGTGTTGCGTGCTTATCACCTTGAAGCTGCATTGGCGATTGTCGATAGAATGCCGTTGGTGATTACTGTGCCTGCTGATTTGGCTTATTTGGTAGCAGAGCGTTATGACTTGGTTGTTAAGCCATTACCATTTGAATTTATGCCGTTTGATTACTCACTGATCTGGCACTCGCGTTGCGATTCTTCTGCTTCACAACAATGGTTAAGAAGAGTGGTAAAAGAAGAGTGTGGTGAGTTGATTCAAAAACGGATTGCGGATGTCGGTTTGGGTTAACCGGATCTGAGTCTGAGTTCACTTGACCCGAATGACAAAAACGCAAAAGGGCTGATAAAAATCAGCCCTTTGTTGTTTTGGGTTATCCAAGCCTAAAGCTGTTGCTTAAGGTTTGATAACTTTATGTTTGAGAGCCTATAGTTTAATGACTACGCGACCAGTGATTTGACCGTTAGTGATGTCTTCTGCTGCTTGAATTGCACCGTCTAAAGACACTTCTTTGGTTGCTTGAGCGTAGAAAGATTCTGGTAGTAGCTCAGCCAGTTGTTCCCACGCTTTAATACGTTTTTCACGAGGGCACATTACAGAATCAACACCTTGTAGGCGAACGTTACGCAGAATGAATGGCATTACCGTGGTTGGTAAGTCAAAACCGCCAGCTAGACCACACATCGCAACCGCACCGTTGTAATCAATTTGCGCCAATACTTTCGCAAGCACTTTGCTGCCTACCGTATCGATAGCGCCAGCCCACAGTTGTTTTTCTAGTGGCTTAGCTGGTTCTTCTAGTTCAGCACGCTCTACAATACGTGTCGCGCCTAGTGATTTAAGTAGTTCACCGTTTACAGAAGCACGGCCAGTCACTGCTGCCACTTTGTAGCCCAGTTGGTTTAGTAGAGTGATAGATACGCTACCTACACCGCCACTTGCGCCGGTAACTAGGATTTCACCGTCTTCAGGCTTGATGCCAGCATCGACAATAGCTTGAACACAAAGCATTGCTGTGAAGCCTGCTGTACCAATCGCCATTACTTTCTTAGCGTCTAGACCTTTAGGCATCGGCACTAACCAGTCACCGTTTAGGCTTGCTTTCTCAGCCATGCCGCCCCAGTGACCTTCACCAACACCCCAACCAGTTAGAACCACTTCGTCGCCTGCTTTGTAGCGAGGGTCATCAGATTGTGAAACCACACCAGAAAGGTCGATACCAGGAACCATAGGGAAGTTGCGAACAATGCGCCCTTTACCTGTAATCGCCAAACCATCTTTGTAGTTCAAAGAAGAGTAGCTAACATCAATCTTCACGTTACCTTCTGGTAATTGAGATTCTTCAATTTGAGAAACTGACGCGATAGTTTTTTTGTCTTCTTGGTTTAGTACAAGTGCTTTAAACATGATCTGCTCCGTGGAGGAATATTAGGAAACTGAAGTAACTTTAGTTGAATCATCCGAGAAAAAATAATGAAACATCAACATTGAATATATGCGTTTTGTGCATAGATGTCAGGGTTGGTTTTTCTCTCGTTGAGTTCGCTGAACACAATCGATGCATTGTTGGATGCCAAGCAATAAAAAGTGCAGCTATATAAATATAGCTGCACAAAAGATTACCCTTCAAATATTACAGTCAGTAAACGCTATGGGCGTTCAAATACCGTTGCAATACCTTGGCCTAAACCAATACACATAGTCGCCAAGCCGTATTTCACGTCTTGTGCTTCCATCAGGTTGATTAGCGTCGTCGAGATACGAGAACCAGAACAGCCTAGTGGGTGACCCAGAGCAATCGCACCGCCGTTAAGGTTTACTTTCTCGTCAACAACATCCAGTAGACCTAAGTCTTTAGCACAAGGTAGAGATTGAGCAGCAAACGCTTCGTTTAACTCAATCACACCCATGTCTTCAATGGTTAGTCCTGCACGTTTAAGTGCTTTTTGGGTTGCTGGTACTGGGCCGTAACCCATGATTGAAGGATCGCAGCCAGCGATAGCCATAGACTTCACGCGAGCGCGAATCTTAAGGCCAAGTGCGTTAGCTTTCTCTTCGCTCATGATAAGCATTGCAGAAGCACCATCAGACAGAGCTGATGAAGTACCTGCTGTTACTGTGCCGTTTGCTGGGTCAAATACCGGACGCAGCTGGGATAAGCCTTCAACTGTTGTCTCTGGGCGAATGACTTCGTCGTAATCCAGAGTGAACAGAGAACCGTCTGCAGCGTGAGCTTCGGTTGGCAGGATTTCATTTTTGAAACGACCTTCAACCGTAGCTGCTTGAGCGCGAGCATGTGAGCGTGCTGCGAATGCATCTTGGTCTTCACGGCTAATACCGTGCATTTTGCCTAACATCTCAGCGGTTAGCCCCATCATGCCGGCCGCTTTTGCTACGTGTTTTGACATGCCTGGGTGAAAATCAACACCATGGTTCATTGGTACGTGGCCCATGTGCTCCACACCACCAATCAGGCAGATTTCAGCATCACCAACCATGATAGAGCGAGTTGCATCATGCAAAGCTTGCATAGATGAACCACATAAACGGTTGATTGTTACAGCACCAATCTCAATCGGTAGACCAGCAAGCAAGGCAGCGTTACGTGCAACGTTGAAGCCTTGCTCTAGTGTTTGTTGTACACAACCCCAGTAAATATCTTCAATTTCGACAGGGTTTACTTCTGGGTTGCGCTCTAAAATGCCTTTCATCAAATGTGCAGACAGATCTTCAGCACGAGTGTGACGGAAAGCTCCACCTTTGGAACGTCCCATTGGGGTGCGAAGGCAATCAACAACAACTACATTTTTCATTTTGCTATTCCTTTTCCAAATGTGGGTTACAGAGAACTGGCTTGTTGGCTGTCGTAAAAGCTTTCGCCCTTCGCTGCCATATCAAGCAATAGCTGAGGAACTTGGTACATTGCACCTAAGTCTTGGTAGCCTTTCGCCATTTCAACGAAGTTACCAATGCCCACACTGTCTAAGTAGCGGAATACGCCGCCTCTAAATGGAGGGAAGCCTAAACCGTAAACCAGTGCCATATCCGCTTCTTGCGGTGTCGCGATAATGCCTTCTTCTAGACAAAGCACCACTTCGTTGATCATTGGAATCATCACGCGCTGGATAATTGTTTGGTCATCAAAATCTTGTGGTGCTTGACATACGTCAGCCAAGATAGGAAGAATGTCTTCAGAGAAGGTCTTCTTCGGACGACCACGCTTGTCTACGCTGTATGTGTAGAAACCGCTACCGTTTTTCTGACCGTATTTTTCAGCAACGTAAAGTGCATCAATCGCATCACGACCTTCTTTGCCCATACGCTCTGGGAAACCTTGCGCCATCACAGCTTGTGCGTGGTGTGCAGTGTCTAGGCCTACAACGTCTAGTAAGTAAGCCGGGCCCATTGGCCAACCGAACTTACGCTCCATCACTTTATCGATCTTAGTGAAATCAGCACCGTCGCGTAGCAACATGCTGAAACCGCCAAAGTAAGGGAAAAGTACACGGTTAACGAAGAAGCCTGGGCAGTCGTTAACAACGATTGGGGATTTACCCATCTTCGCTGCGTAAGCCACCACGCGATTGATGGTCTCTTCTGAGGTTTGTTCACCACGGATGATCTCAACCAAAGGCATGCGATGCACAGGGTTAAAGAAGTGCATGCCACAGAAGTTTTCTGGGCGCTTCAGTGATTTCGCTAGCAGGTTGATCGGAATTGTAGAGGTGTTTGATGTTAGAACCGTGTCTTCACCAACCAAACCTTCCACTTCGCTCAGTACTGCTGCTTTTACTTTCGGGTTTTCTACTACTGCTTCAACAATCACATCCGACTGTTCTACACCCGCGTAATGCAGACTTGGAGTAATAGAAGACAGAATACCTGCCATCTTGAATCCATCTAAGCGACCGCGTGATAAGCGTTTATTCAACAGCTTAGATGCTTCGTTCATACCTAGATCAAGCGATGCTTGTGCGATGTCTTTCATCATCACTGGCACGCCTTTTAGAGCTGATTGGTAAGCAATACCGCCGCCCATGATACCTGCACCAAGTACGGCTGCACGCTCAGTTGCTTTGTTTGCTGACTTACCCGCTTGTTTCGCTAAGCCTTTGATGTACTGGTCATTCAGGAATAAGCCAACTAATGCTTTTGCTTCTTCCGATTTCGCTAGCTTAACGAAGTGCTTACGTTCGATGTCGAGTGCTGCATCGCGATTGCTGCGTGCTGCTTCTTCAATCGCAATCACAGAAGTAATCGGAGCTGGGTAGTGAGGCCCTGCTTTTTGAGCAACTAAGCCCTTCGCCATGGTAAAGCTCATCATCGCTTCGAGTTTGCTTAGTGAAAGCGCTGATGTCTTTTGTTTACGGCGTAGCTGCCAGTCTAATTTTTCATTAGCAGCCAGAGAAATGGTATTGATTGCCGATTCTAGTAACTGGTCTGTTTCAACAATCGCATCTAACAAGCCAACTTTAAGCGCTTCATCTGCACGGCATGCTTTGCCTTGCGTGATAATTTCCATTGCGCTGTCAGCACCGATAACACGAGGTAGGCGTACACAACCACCAAAACCAGGCATGATGCCAAGTTTGGTTTCAGGTAGGCCAATGCTGGTGGTCTTGTCACCGATACGGAAATCGGTAGCGAGTACACATTCACAGCCGCCGCCAAGGGCATGGCCACGCATCATTGAAAGAGTTGGGACAGGAAGGTCTTCGAGCTTGCTGAAGATTGAATTAGCGAATCTTAACCATTCATCAAGTTCTGCTTCTGGCTTAGCAAATAGGCCAAGAAATTCAGTGATGTCTGCGCCTACAATGAACGCGTCTTTGTTTGAAGTTAAGATTAAACCACGTAATCCTGCGTGAGCATTAAGAGCATCTAACGCTTTATCTAGTGATTCTAAAGTAGCAAGGTCGAGTTTGTTTACAGAGGCTGGTGCACAGAAGCTTAATTCCGCAATACCATCTTGTAATTCCTTTACCTGTAGGGTGTTAGCTTGGTAAATCATTGTCTATCTCCATGACATACAATCCACGATTGTTTGAGAGAATCTTGTTATCTTTCTATTATTGTAGAATACCTGGTAAGACCAGTTATCTTAGTCTGTACCTCTGCTTGATTAATTTCAATACATTTTTTAAACAATTGTTTAACATTGTGCGATGGCACAGATCCTCTAACCCTTATTATTCACGCGTGATACACTTCGTCGCTCTTATTAACTAAGTTAACGATATGAATGAACAGCCTTATTTAATACCTTCTGCGTCGGCTCTGTTTGAAGAAGAGATAAAAAAGAGCGTCTTTATTACGCATCTTGCTCATACTCCAAGTGTTGAAGCTGCAAAACAGTTCGTAGAACAGGTGAAAAAAGAGCATTCTTCAGCACGACATAACTGTTGGGGTTTTGTTGCTGGTCGACCTGAAGACTCAATGCTTTGGGGTTTCAGTGATGATGGTGAACCCTCGGGTACAGCGGGTAAGCCTATCTTGGCGCAACTATCGGGCTCTGGTGTCGGTGAATTAACGGCTGTTGTGACGCGCTACTCTGGCGGAATTAAGCTTGGAACCGGCGGTTTGGTTAAGGCTTACGGCGGTGGCGTACAACAAGCTCTCAAGCTGCTTCAAACTATCGAGAAAAAAATAACCACAAAATTACGGCTAGAGTTAGACTATGGCTTTGTGCCGATCGCACAATCCATCATGGCTCAGCATCAGGCTGTTGAGGTCCAAGCGGATTATGGTGTTCAAGTTGAGCTTATTATTGAAATAGAGCTCCTTCAGGTAGATTCGTTTACCCAAACCATGATCAATAAAAGCGGTGCTAAGGCACTGGTAACGAAAGTCAAAGACAACTAGGAAGTGTGAAGCATTTCGCTTCGTTCAATAGCTCATGCAATTTCGCTCAATTATTCGAATCGTCGGATTATTATTAGCACTTTTTAGTGTATCAATGCTTGCTCCTGCGCTCGTCGCACTGATCTATCGAGATGGTGCGGGTGTGCCATTTGTGACGACCTTCTTCGTTCTCTTATTCTGTGGAGCAACTTGCTGGTTTCCAAACCGACGTTATAAGCATGAATTGAAAGCGCGTGATGGCTTCTTGATTGTTGTTTTATTCTGGACGGTAATCGGTAGTGCTGGTGCGCTGCCGTTTTTGATCGCCGATAACCCCAATGTGTCGGTAACCGATGCTTTCTTCGAATCCTTCTCTGCATTAACAACCACGGGCGCGACCGTTATTGTCGGCCTCGATGATCTGCCTAAGGCGATTCTGTTTTACCGCCAGTTCCTGCAATGGTTTGGTGGTATGGGTATCATCGTATTGGCGGTAGCCATCCTTCCTGTTCTCGGCATCGGTGGTATGCAGCTATATCGTGCAGAAATCCCGGGCCCTGTAAAAGACAGTAAGATGACTCCGCGTATTGCTGAAACGGCAAAAGCGCTTTGGTACATCTATCTGAGTCTAACGATTGCTTGTGCGGTGGCGTTTTGGCTTGCTGGCATGAGCTTCTTTGATGCTATCAGTCATAGCTTCTCTACTATTGCGATTGGTGGCTTCTCGACTCACGATGCGAGTATGGGCTATTTCAATAGCCCAGCGATCAATATGATTACGGTCGTGTTCCTTCTTATCTCTGCGTGTAACTATTCGCTTCACTTTGCGGCCTTTGCTTCGGGTGGTGTGCATCCTAAGTATTACTGGAAAGATCCTGAGTTCCGCGCCTTTATCTTTATTCAAGCAGTCTTGTTCTTAGTTTGTTTCTTATTACTGCTTAATCACCACTCTTATGACTCGTATTATGATGCTTTTGATCAAGCGTTGTTCCAAACGGTGTCTATTTCAACAACCGCAGGCTTCACCACCACTGGTTTCTCTGAGTGGCCGTTATTCTTACCTGTGCTGCTTCTGTTCTCTTCTTTTATAGGGGGCTGTGCAGGTTCAACGGGTGGCGGTATGAAAGTCATTCGAATATTACTGCTTACCTTGCAAGGTGCTCGTGAAATGAAGCGCCTTGTCCACCCGCGAGCTGTTTATACCATCAAGGTTGGCGGTTCGGCACTACCACAGCGTGTTGTTGATGCGGTTTGGGGCTTCTTCTCTGCATACGCATTGGTTTTTGTGGTTTGTATGTTGGCTCTTATTGCAACTGGTATGGACGAGTTGAGTGCTTTCTCTGCGGTAGCGGCGACATTAAATAACCTTGGCCCGGGCCTTGGTGAAGTCGCGGTGCACTTTGGCGATGTGAACGACAAAGCAAAATGGGTACTTATCGTATCTATGCTGTTTGGCCGATTAGAAATCTTCACCTTATTAATCTTATTGACCCCTACGTTTTGGCGTAGCTAAGGACAACATTGTGGCAAAAGTTCTATTTTTGTATTCAAGCCGTGAAGGGCAGACCAAGAAAATCTTGAACTATATAAAAGAAGAAATGAGTGAGTTCGAATGTGAGCTTCAAGATCTGCACACTATTGGCAAGGTGGACTTTGCTCAGTACGACAGAGTGTTGATTGGCGCATCGATTCGTTATGGCCACCTTAATAAGAAGCTATATCAATTTATTGATGCCAACCTTACTCAGTTGCAATCAAGCAAGGTTGCGTTCTTCTGTGTTAACTTAACGGCGCGTAAAGAAGACCAAGGCAAAGATACACCAGAAGGCAGTGCGTATATTAAGAAGTTCCTTACCAAGTCTCCATGGCAGCCGACTTTAATCGGTGTATTTGCAGGTGCCCTCTATTACCCACGTTATAACTGGTTCGATAGAACCATGATCCGCTTTATTATGAATATGACAGGTGGTGAAACGGATACAACGAAGGAAGTTGAGTACACAAACTGGGAAAAAGTCTCTTTGTTCACTGAAAAACTGAAGAATATGTAAGATAAAAGCCTACTTTTGAGGCGTTTTGAGTTCTTTTTAATCGAACGAATAAAAAAACGAAAAAAACTTAAAAAAGGGCTTGCCAGTGTGATCGAAATCTCTATAATGCCACCTCGCTGACACGGGATGGCTTCTTAGGAAACCAGAACGAATCAGCAAGCCAAATTAGCCAAGCCAAGCGCTTGAAAAAGTTTTGAAAATAGTGGTTGACACTAAAACTTAAATCGCTAAAATGGCCGTCCGATTTGAGCGAAGCTCAAAAAGGAAAAGCTCTTTAACAATTTAAACCTATCAATCTGTGTGGGCACTCGTTGATGAATATCAAAAATTGATTCTTAGGAATCACATTGATTTCAATGAACTGAGTGACCAATCGATAATTTATTATCGGCACAGTCAATTCATTATCATTCTGTTGGAATGGTAA
>NZ_JBFRTR010000044.1:0-12235 GCF_041474215.1 Vibrio sp. 10N.222.52.C12 | reverse complement strand
TCTTTAAACCTATAACGGTATAAATAATAATGATTATCGATACGCATAAATTGTTGGGTTCGCTATTTTATCAAGCGACAAGTAAAGAACAGTTAATCACCATTGTCGAAGCTTTGGTTGAGAGCGAAGTACTCTCTGAAGAATGCTTGCAGGCATTAAGAAGCGAAGACGAAGATGCGCTCGCAGCAGAGTTCAGCCGCCTGTTTGAAGGCGTTGGAGACATGCCAGCTCCGCCTTGGGGTTCTGTGTACCTAGATAAAGACCGCGTTGTGTTTGGTGCTTCTACGGTTGAGTATCGCCAGTTTTTAGAATTGAATCAGATTGAATTAGACACTGGGTTAAGAGAGCCGGAAGATCAATTTGGTTTAATGTTATTCGCTCATGCGTATTTGTTAGAAAATAATAATATTAATTCAGCTGGTGAATTACTTGAGGGTCACTTATTAACTTGGTCTTCTGTTTATTTAGAAAAACTAAATAAAGCATCAGAGTTATCTTTTTATAAAAAGCTATCGGTTGATGTAATAGATTGGTTTAAGTACTTAATATCTGAATATAATTTAGACGTTGATACTAAAAAGTTATATATCGACTAATGTCTGAACAAATAAATTCAAATAGACGCGGTTTCTTAACTCGACTTTCTAAACCGGTTAAAGCAGCCGCGAATTATGAAGAGATATCACAGCGCTTGCATGCAAGACCGCCAAGAGCGGTCGATGAGGTGCTGTTTGAGCGTCTTTGCGACGGTTGTGGATTGTGTGAACAATCGTGTCCAAATAGCGTTATTGAGGTGCTAGAGGGCAGTGCGCTGCTGAATTTGGATTACAACAGTTGTTCTATGTGTAACAAATGCACTGAAGTGTGTCGGACCGGCGCACTTCATCCAACGGTCACGCCTTATATCGACCTCAAGCCGAGCTTTGCGGATAGCTGCAATAATTACATGCAAATGGACTGTTCAGCATGCCAAACGGCGTGTTCAGCTGGTGCAATACACATCGAAGTAGGAGAGTTGCCTACAGTGGACAAAGATAAGTGTAACGGCTGTGGAGAGTGCCGAAGCGCTTGTTATATTGGCTCTGTGACTCTTAACCTGACTCAGCAATAAACGTTTGGCTTTGTATGACACAAGCCAACAGGAAGATTTGGTTGAGTGATAGACGAGTCGCTTTAGATACCTAAAGACATAAATAGAAAAGGGTCCGCATTCCTAAAGGAAGCGGACCCTTTTTTGATTCTTATTGACGATATTCGAACAAAGTGACCTAAAGCCAGCTGGCTTATGCGCGTTTTTGCTTGTTTCTATGAATAACGTTACTCAGCGATAGCTCAGTCTTTGCTTTACAGATACAAGGCAATATCTCATTACCTTGCGTGTAAGCCATAGCAAAACCAACGTACTCGACCTCACCAGAATCCAACGTGCAGCGGCAAGCGCCACAGTGACCATCTCGGCAGTTGTATTCTGGCTCTAACCCAGCTTGTTCCATTGTTTCCAACAGAGTGTTTGAAGGGTTAGATTCAATTGAAGTCAGTTTGTTGATTTTGATTGTTGGCATTACAGCTCAAATCCTTCAAAGTCGTCAGCTTTTACTTCGTTGTCGATTTGGCCAACTAGGTAAGAACTGATTTCTGCTTCTTGTGGAGCAACTTGAACGTTATCTGAAGACAACCAAGCGTTGATCCATGGAATTGGGTTCGACGTTGCTGCTGGGTAAGCCGTACCTAGGCCAACAGCCTGCATACGGATGTTGGTAATGTACTCAACGTATTGGCAAAGAATGTCTTTGTTCAGACCAATCATAGAGCCATCTTTGAATAGGTATTCTGCCCACTCTTTCTCTTGCTCAGCCGCTTCTTTGAATAGGTCGAAACACTCTTGCTTACACTCTTCAGCGATCTGCATGAATTCAAAATCATCTTGACCATTGCGTAGCAAGTTGATCATGTGCTGTGTACCAGTAAGGTGAAGGGCTTCATCACGAGCGATTAGCTTGATGATCTTCGCGTTACCTTCCATTAGCTCACGCTCAGCGAATGCAAATGAACATGCGAAACTTACGTAGAAACGAATCGCTTCTAGTGCGTTTACAGACATTAGACATAGGTAAAGTTTCTTCTTCAGGTCGTGAAGTGAAATCTTAACGTCTTCGCCGTTGATGCTGTGGTTGCCTTCACCGTAGCGGTGGTAGTCAGCCGTTAGCTTGATTAGGTCGTCGTAGTAGAAAGCGATGTCTTTAGCACGCTTCAGAATCTCTTCATTTTCAACGATGTCGTCGAATACTACGCCTGGATCATTCACGATGTTACGGATGATGTGCGTGTAAGAACGAGAGTGAATCGTTTCAGAGAAAGACCAAGTTTCAATCCAAGTTTCAACTTCTGGTAGAGATACCAATGGAAGTAGGGCAACGTTAGGGCTGCGGCCTTGGATTGAATCTAGAAGCGTTTGGTACTTCAAGTTAGAGATGAAGATGTGCTTTTCATGCTCAGGAAGCTTGTTGTAGTCGATACGGTCGCTAGACACGTCTACTTCTTCTGGACGCCAGAAGAAAGAAAGCTGCTTCTCGATAAGCTTTTCGAAGATTTCGAATTTTTGTTGGTCGTAACGTGCAACGTTTACCGACTGACCCAAGAACATTGGTTCTTTTAGTTGGTCATTTTTTTGCTGAGAAAAAGTACTGTAAGCCATAAATGCCTCAAATCCTTTAAAGACCCGTAATAAAACGGACCCTGTTAATGCTTTAAACCCAGAGAAGATAACTCTTCTCTGGGGTCTTAATGTTTATTGCGGTTTAGATCTTACAACCGCCGCCTTCACAATCTTCTTCCGGCACTTGAACTGCATCGCCTTGGTCGTCTTTAGCACCATCACGAGTGTTATGGTAGTAAAGCGTCTTAACACCGTACTTGTACGCTGTTAGTAGGTCTTGAAGCAGCTTCTTCATTGGTACTTTACCGCTGTCGTAAACACTTGGGTCATAGTTAGTGTTTGCAGAGATAGCTTGGTCAACGAATTTTTGCATGATACCCACTAGGTGTAGGTAACCGTCGTTAGAACCAATGTTCCAAAGTAGCTCGTAGTTCTCTTTAAGATTTAGGAAATCTGGAACCACTTGCTTAAGGATGCCGTCTTTCGATGCTTTCACTGATACGTAACCACGTGGTGGCTCGATACCGTTAGTCGCGTTCGAGATTTGAGACGATGTCTCAGAAGGCATAAGCGCTGTTAGCGTAGAGTTACGCAGACCGTGCTCCATGATCTCTTCACGTAGAGAATCCCAATCGTAGTGCAGTGGCTCTTCACATACTAAGTCGATATCTTTTTTGTAAGTATCGATTGGCAGTAGGCCTTTCGCGTAGTTGGTCTCGTGGAAAGATGGGCAACGGCCTTGCTCTTTCGCTAGTTCAACAGATGCTTTTAGCAAGTGGTATTGAATTGCTTCAAAAGTACGGTGAGTCAGGCCATTCGCGCTGCCATCAGAGTACTTAACACCATTCTTCGCTAGGTAGTATGCGTAGTTGATTACACCTACACCTAAAGTACGACGGTTCATTGTCGACTTGTATGCAGCTGGAAGCGGGTAGTCTTGGTAATCAAGCAGTGCATCTAGAGCACGAACAACCAGCTCAGAAAGCTCTGCTAGGTCGTCCAGTTCATTGATTGCGCCAAGGTTGAATGCTGAAAGCGTACATAGTGCAATTTCGCCTTCGTCATCTTCTACGTTAGAAAGTGGCTTAGTAGGAAGCGCGATTTCTAGACATAGGTTCGATTGACGAACAGGTGCTACTTCAGAATCAAACGGGCTGTGTGTATTACAGTGGTCAACGTTCTGAATGTAGATACGACCAGTAGAAGCACGCTCTTGCATTAGCAGAGAGAAAAGCTCAACGGCTTTAACCGTTTCACGCTTCACTGAAGGATCGTTTTCGTACTTAACGTATAGCTCTTCAAAACGGTCTTGGTTTTCGAAGAACGCATCGTAAAGGCCAGGTACGTCTGAAGGTGAGAACAGGCTGATGTTGCCACCCTGAACTAGGCGAGAGTACATAAGCTTGTTCAGCTGTACGCCGTAATCCATGTGACGAACTCGGTTCTCTTCAACGCCGCGGTTGTTTTTCAGTACTAATAGAGACTGAACTTCACCGTGCCATAGTGGGTAGAATACCGTTGCTGCACCGCCACGAACACCACCTTGAGAACAACATTTTACTGCTGTTTGGAAGTATTTGTAGAAAGGGATACAGCCTGTGTGGAACGCTTCACCATTACGGATTTCAGAACCAAGCGCACGGATACGACCTGCGTTGATACCAATACCAGCACGTTGAGATACGTAACGAACAATTGAGCTTGCTGTCGCGTTGATTGAATCAAGGCTGTCACCACACTCGATCAGTACACAAGAACTGAATTGACGAGTAGGCGTACGTACACCAGACATGATCGGTGTAGGTAGAGAAATCTTAAACGTAGACGATGCGTCGTAAAAACGTTTGATGTAGTCAAGACGAGTCGATTTCGGGTATTTAGCGAATAGACACGCAGCAACTAAAATGTAAAGGAACTGAGCACTCTCGTAGATTTCTTTCGTTACACGGTTTTGCACGAAGTATTTACCTTCGAGCTGCTTAACCGCTGCGTAAGAGAAGTCTAAGTCACGTTTGTGGTCGATGTACTCGTCAAGCTCTTCGAATTCAGCTTTCGTGTAATCTTCCATAAGGTGGCTATCGTATTTACCCATATCAACCAGTTTTGCAACGTGGTCATACAGTGCAGGCGGCTCGTATTCGCCGTACGCTTTTTTACGTAGGTGGAATACAGACAGACGTGCTGCTAGATATTGGTAATCAGGAGTCTCTTCAGAGATTAAATCCGCTGCTGACTTGATGATAGTTTCATGAATGTCAGTAGTGGTGATGCCATCGTAAAACTGAATGTGAGCTTTCAATTCTACTTGTGATACAGAAACATTGTGCAAGCCTTCAGCTGCCCATGTAATCACGCGATGGATCTTCTCTAGATCGATCGTTTCTTTGCGCCCGTTACGCTTGGTAACAGTAAGTTGTTGGTTCATTCTGCTTAATTTCCCTAACAAAACTGAACAAGGCCGTGTTTTTGTGTATTTCTGTGTAATTTTTGTAAATTACGTTTCGGCTTTGTGATCTTGGTCTACCCATACATTGTAGTTCAAACACAACATATAGGGGTCATTTGTTTGTTGGGTTACAAGATAGTGCTACAACTGATATTTTTCAAGGTAAAGAAATGGGGTTGCTTGTGGATAAGTGGTGGATTGAAAAAAAACTGTAAGTGACCACTAACTGATGAGGTTATATGTGACTTGATTGTATAAAAGTCGGCTTTTAATGATGCTTTATTTTTGCACGCCCATAAAAAAAAATTCCTTGATCTTTGGCCAAAATGGGCGATTGATTTTAGGCGATTAAATTTAAATCGAGGTGGTCAAAATGGAAGCTAGCGCACGAAATTTAGACTGAAAAAAGTCGCAAAGTTATGGTAATTGCAACTCTTTTCATTCGTCTTTTTTACAAAAGGTTTTACGGTAGGGCTACCGATATTTTTTAGCCAAAGTTTTGCGTGTGGACGATGTAGTTTACGTCTACATTTGTGCCTAAACGATAAGTGTCCGTAAGAGGATTGTAGTGCAGCCCTGTAATCCCTAGTTCTTGCAGCGGAGTGTTATCGACCATCTTGATAAGTTCAGCAGGGCGAATGAACTTCTCGTGTTCATGAGTGCCTTCTGGAACGATCCTCAATAGCTTCTCTGCACCAACAATCGCAAACAAGTAAGATTTGAAATTACGGTTTAATGTAGAAAAGAACACGTGGCCGCCCGGTTTCACCAATTTCGAACAGGCAGTGATAACAGATTGTGGGTCAGGAACGTGTTCAAGCATTTCCATGCACGTTACCACATCGTACGTCTGTGGGTTCTGTTCTGCGTGGTCTTCGATAGTGCTCTGGATGTAATCGAGCTTGGTGCCAGTTTCCAATGCGTGAAGACGTGCCACTTCTAGCGGTTCTTTACCCATATCTAGGCCAGTGACTACTGCGCCCTCAACAGCCATGCTTTCAGCCAAAATGCCGCCACCGCAGCCAACATCGAGGACTTTCTTACCAAATAAACCTTCGGTCTTTTCTAGCACGTAATTTAGGCGCAGTGGGTTGATTTGATGTAGTGGCTTAAATTCGCCTTCTAGATCCCACCAGCGTGACGCCATGTCTTCGAATTTCTTGATTTCTGCTGGGTCTACGTTCTGTGATTTAGTCATAATCGGCATTTCCAAGTTAAATAATGCATCCATGAAATTGCAGGCATTATAACTTGCCTTTTCGCGCTGACCAGAAGATCTACAATTTTGCTAGTTTATTGGATGTAAAGTGACCATGTTTCAGCAAGATATGATGCGGAGGTGCAATTTCTCATCAATTGATTGGCTACAAGGGTCACAAGATGGTAAAAGGAGAGGGAAAGTGATGCCTCCGTAGGTAAATTTGTGTTATATTTTTCGGTCTTATACGTATTCAAAAATACGATCTGACTATAGAGGGAAAATGGCTCTATGAGCGATCTAGCGAAAGAGATCACGCCCGTAAATATTGAAGATGAGCTTAGAGGTTCATACCTAGACTACGCGATGTCCGTCATCGTTGGTCGTGCCCTTCCAGATGTGCGTGATGGCCTAAAACCTGTACACCGCCGCGTTTTGTTCGCGATGAATGTACTAGGTAATGATTGGAACAAACCATATAAAAAGTCTGCTCGTGTAGTAGGTGATGTAATCGGTAAATACCACCCACATGGTGATAGTGCTGTATACGATACTATTGTTCGTATGGCGCAACCGTTCTCACTGCGTTACATGCTAGTTGATGGCCAAGGTAACTTTGGTTCTATCGATGGCGACTCCGCGGCTGCAATGCGTTATACCGAAGTTCGTATGGCGAAAATTGCTCACGAGCTCCTGGCTGACCTTGATAAGGAAACTGTGGATTACGTACCGAACTACGATGGTACAGAACAAATTCCAGCAGTACTTCCTACAAAAATTCCTAACCTATTGGTAAACGGTGCTTCTGGTATCGCAGTAGGTATGGCTACCAACATCCCACCACATAACCTTGGTGAAGTTGTTGATGGCTGTTTAGCATTTATCAATAATGAAGATATCACTATTGATGAGCTAATGGACTATATCCCTGGTCCTGACTTCCCAACAGCAGCACTTATCAGTGGTCGTAAAGGCATCGTAGATGCTTACAAGACTGGCCGCGGTAAGGTTTACATGCGTTCAAAAGCGGATATCGAAGTAGAGAAGAATGGTAAAGAAACCATTATCGTTACTGAGATCCCTTACCAAGTAAACAAAGCTCGTTTGATCGAGAAGATTGCTGAACTGGTTAAAGATAAGAAAGTAGAAGGCATCAGTGCACTGCGTGACGAGTCTGATAAAGACGGTATGCGTATTGTTATTGAATGTAAGCGTGATGCAGTAGGCGAAGTGGTTCTTAACAACCTATACGCTCAAACTCAACTGCAAACGACTTTCGGTATCAACATGGTTGCGTTGAATAACGGTCAACCACAGTTGTTCAACATCAAAGACATGCTTAAGTGCTTCGTAGACCACCGTCGCGAAGTTGTGACTCGTCGTACTATCTTCGAATTGAAGAAAGCACGCGACCGTGCACACATCCTTGAAGCATTGTCTCTAGCACTTGCTAACATTGATGAAATCATTGAACTGATCAAGAGCGCGCCAACACCAGCAGAAGCTAAAGTTGGTTTAGTGTCTCGTGGTTGGGATCTTGGTAACGTTGCTTCAATGCTTGAGCGTGCAGGTACTGACGCAGCTCGTCCTGATTGGTTAGAAGACCAATACGGCATCCGCGATGGTCAATACTTCCTAACGGAAACACAAGCACAAGCAATTCTAGAACTTCGTCTTCACCGCCTAACAGGCCTTGAGCACGAGAAGATTCTAGACGAGTACAAAGCCCTTCTAGAAGAAATCGCTGAGCTAATGCACATTCTTGCAAGCACTGAGCGTTTGATGGAAGTTATCCGTGAAGAACTTGAAGCAGTACGTGAAATCTATGGCGACGAGCGTCGTACAGAAATCACAGCGGCAGTTCATGACATCGACATGGAAGAGCTGATTGCTCAAGAAGACGTTGTAGTAACGCTTTCTAACGCAGGTTACGTTAAGTACCAAATCCTAAGCGACTACGAAGCTCAGCGTCGTGGTGGTAAAGGTAAGAGTGCAACTAAGATGAAAGATGAGGATTACATTGAGCGTCTGCTTGTTGCTAATACTCACGATAACATCCTATGTTTCTCTACTCGTGGTAAGACATACCGTCTGAAAGTTTACCAACTGCCATTAGCAAGTCGTACTGCTCGTGGTAAGCCTATCGTGAACATTCTTCCTCTAGAAGAAGGTGAACGTATTACGGCTATCCTGCCAGTTTCTGAGTTCTCTAACGAGAAATTCATCTTCATGGCAACGGGTGACGGTACAGTTAAGAAGACATCACTGGATCAATTCGCAAACGTACGTGCTAACGGCCTAATTGCAGTTAACCTACGTGACGATGATTCACTGATTGGCGTTGACATCACTAACGGTGATAGCGACATCATGCTGTTCTCTAAATCGGGCAAAGTTGTTCGCTTTAACGAGGACAAAGTACGTGCAATGGGCCGTACTGCCTCTGGTGTTCGTGGTATGAAGCTTCCAGAAGACGATCAAGTAGTATCGTTGATTGTTCCTTCTAACGAAGGCGATATCCTAACTGTGACTCAAAACGGTTACGGTAAGCGTACTGAACTAGCTGAATACCCAACGAAAGGCCGTGCAACGCAAGGTGTGGTTTCTATCAAAGTCTCTGAACGTAATGGCCCAGTTGTTGGCGCTGTTCAAGTTGAAGAAGGCGACGAAATGATGATGATCACCGACGCAGGTACGCTAGTACGTACTCGCGTTGCGGAAGTGAGCCAAGTTGGTCGTAACACTCAAGGTGTAACACTGATTCGTACTTCTGACGACGAGAACGTTGTAGGTCTACAACGTATCGACGAAGTAGAAGAAGCTGAGGTTGTTGAAGGCGAAGCTGAAGTAGCAAACGCTGAAGCAGCAGTCGTTTCTGAATCAAGTGAAGAGCAAGCATCAGACGCTTCTGATAGCGAGCAAGACACTGAGTAATCTTTCACTTCTATAAATAGAAGTTGAGACAAAAAGCCGAGCCATTGTGCTCGGTTTTTTATTACCTAGAATTTGGCTGTGACTTGTTTAAAAGCCAATAGCTAAACCTCGATCAATATTGTTTTAGTGAGAAAAAGGTACAGTAAAGCGTCAATGAAAGGAGAATGGAATGGATATCTGGTTACTGATTGCTTTGCTGCTAATGAGCCTATTTCTAGTGGCAATCGTGATCGCATCAAACAGAAAAACCAGTCATCTTAAAGGCAACCTCCTTATTTCATGTGTGGCGATATTAGCCAGCATTCTGGTTTGGTCTCAGATGAAACAAGAAGCCCCTCAACTTACTTCAAGTGACGACAGCAGCTATACAGCAACAGATTTCCAAAATGAACTTCAGCAGAGCCTGGAGCAAGACCCTAATCAATCAGACCTTTGGTTTAAGCTTGGTGGTGTTTATATGCAGAAAGGGGAGTTTGATGCTGCATTTACCTGTTACGACTATGCGATTCGTTTAGACCCACAGGCGCCTTCAGGGCTTTATGCAGCTAAAGCGAGCGCCTTGTATTACCTAAGTTCACAGGCGATGAGTGATGATGTGAAAGTGCTCTTAAATCAATCCATGGAGCTTGATCCCAACGATCGTACGGCATTGATGTTGATTGCGACCGATCACTTCATCAGCATGCGCTATCAACAAGCGATTGATGCGTGGACTCAAATTCTCGATTCTAACCAGAAAGGCATTGATCGTGTCTCTATCATCCATTCGATCAACCAAGCTAAGCAAATGATCCGTTAAACGGGCACTATCTGTAATTTCGAGATTATTTGCTTTCTTGCATCTCAATTAAACCGCCAGCGTTGTGGATCTGTGTAAACCCTTGAGCTTTCAAATACTGGTAAGCTTGTCCTGAGCGGTTACCACTGCGGCAATACAAAACGATAGGTTGAGCTTTGTCTATGCTGGCAAAGTGCGTAGCGACTTCAGAAAGAGGGTAGTTAATCGCATTGTCCAGATGACCTTGCTTGAACTCTCCTGGTGTCCTGACATCAACGACCAGCGCACCTTCCTCAATCATTTCCCACCCTGTTTCTGCTCGTTCTGAGGCGTGAACGCCTGAACTGAGTAGTGCAATACATAATGCCGAAAGCGAAAGTAAGATTTTCATTGTTTATTCCTTGAATTGGCGAGCGGATCGGGGGGGCGATATTGATGTGTCTTCCCCAAAACCTAAAAAAACCAGCCACACAACAATAGTGTGACTGGTTTTTACGTAATGGTCTAATTGAAGAAACTAGTATTCGTAGTTGGCTTCACGCTTTTCAGCTTGCTCTTCCCATTTAGGAACAACAGTGTCTAAGAAGTGTTGTTTCTCAGCGTTCATCTTATCCATGTCCATTCCAAGCGCTTTTTGAGCTGCTTCTTTTGTCGAGATATCTGGAATCTCGATTGGATCGGTGATGCCTTTCTTCGCCAGTAGACGAACAATCTTAGTTCGAGCATCGGCTGCGCGGTCAACGGCAGTACCTAGCACTTCTAGAGCGATTTCAGGTGCATGCATATGAATGCCGTGAGATGCAATAGCGTAGTCCCAACGCCATTGAGCGTGACGGATATCCAGTAGGATAGGCTCCATCTCTTGCTCTGTCGCACCCGCTTCCCATGCCGCGCCTGCTTCAAAGTGAGCAGCTACGATTTGTTTCTCAGCAGTCAGCTTCATGTTCAGAACTTGCGCTTTGCGGCTTGAAACGATGTTACGCATGGTTTCTTTCGATTGAGTGTGACAGTTTGCACACGTATCTTCGAAGCGGTCGAATGGGTTACCCACTTTATGGTCGGTATAAACAGTGCCATCTTCTTTGGTAACTTTCGGCATATGACAGTCAGCACAAACGACTTTGTTCTTACCATGGATGCCTTCGCGCCATGTTTCAAAACCTGGGTGCTGTGCTTTCAGCATTGGTGCTTTCGATACTTTATGCGTCCAATCTTTAAAGTTGATTGCATCATAGTAGCGTTCCATGTCGCCAACGGTTGTACCTTGGTCCCAAGGGAATTTCACACCTTTGGTTGGCCCTGTGAAGTAGTATTCCACGTGGCACTGAGCACAAACAGATGCTTGTTGGTCTAAGCGGCTTTGTTCATCAAACTTTTTACCAATCGTTTCAAATGCACGTTCAACGTAAGGACGAGTCACCTTAAGAGCTGGTTCACCATTTTTAAAGCCTTCGCTTTTGGTATCGTGACAGTCTGAACAGCCAATAGGGTTAATGATCTCGTTGCCAAGACGCGCCCACTTACCTTCGAAGTAACCATCTTCGCCACGTTCTTCAATAACACGTGCTACGTCTGGGCTCTTACAGCTCCAACATGCCATTGGCATTGGGCCTGAGCTTTCGTCTGTTGGGCCGCCAGTACGAAGCGTTTGTCGTACATCGTCAATCGCATAAAAGTGACCACGTGCCTTGTTGTAATCTTTTGCGAAGCCGTAGCCAGCCCACATGATAACCATGTTGGGATCTTCTTTTAGTGCATCTTCTATGGTTTCGCTTTCTGAAGTCTGTCTCCATGAATGATATTGATCTGGGTGGTTTTGCTCGAACTGGTCGTTACGAGGATCGCCAATTTCTTTTTGTTCAGACGCAGCAAAACTGGTCGTGCTTGCTAGTGATGCGCTAACCATTAATAGTGCTGTGACCGAATTACGTATCCAATGCTTTTTCACAGTGATATCTCCAATATACTGATTCTTATACCAAGCGTTGTGAGTTTGCTATTCAAATTAAGAACTGGAGAATTCCTGTTTATATTAATTCATAAACAAACACATTTTGTTACGTGTTGGATATAGCTTGTCTTAGATCAATTAATGGTAGTGACTTCAATCACGTTGAAGTTTATATACCCCTAAAGGGGTATTGGTGGGCAGTATTATTAAAATTTAATTGAGAATTATTATCATATATAACAATCAATTACCTAAATTGACCATGATATAAA